>JAJYGO010000146.1 GCA_021785115.1 Chloroflexota bacterium
ATCGATGCTCGCACCGGCCGTGCTTGACACCCATGCGCGTTCCGCCAACGCTTGCCTCCGTGTGATGGCAACGGATGCTGATTCCGGCACGCCGCCGGGACGGGTGACCCATGCCTGCCCGGAGTCGCGTGCCCCCGTCGTCGCGCTGCGAGGGTCCTGCAAGGGCCGGTGCCCGAGTCGTCGGGCGGGTGACGCCCCGGCGCACCTACGCTCGCGGTCCTACGCCCCCACGTGCGGCGGATCGCCGGCCGGCCCACCTCGTGGCCGGCGAACGCCCCAACCGGAGTGCCGCGATGGTCAACGCATGGGATCCCGCCAGCCGGTCGGCCGACCGCCGGTGTGTCCCGTTCCGGGGCGCCAGGCGGCGGGCTGCATCCCGGGGCGGGCGGCCGGTCCACGGACCGACGCTGGGGCGGGCCGTCCTTGCACCGCGCAGGGTCACGCCCGAGTCGCGGCACGGGCGCAGCGGTGACGAACGGTGACTGCCTCCGGTCCGCATCCGCGTTCTCGGGTCTCGCGCCGCAGCGTGCTCGCGGCGGCGGCTGCGGGCGGAGCCGCGCTTGCCGCAGGCGCAGTTGACCTCGGCCTGAGCCGGCCCGGCCACGGCGCTGCGGGGGGACAGCTGGCGGCGGTCGCCTCCGGCATCGTGGCCGCCCTCGGCCCGGCGACGCCGTCGCCCACCCAATGTGCTGCGCCCGCGCCTCCATCGACCTCGCCCGCCTCCGGCCCGCGTCGGATCTTCCATTCGCGGCCGAACATCGCCGCTCCGCTCATCGAGGTGACCGCTCGCGGGGGCATCGCCGAGGACGGGTTCATCTTCCTGACGCCATCCAACGGCAAGGGCCACGACGGACCGATGATCGTCGACGACGCCGGCGAACTCGTGTGGATGCGCCCGGACCTGTCCGGCTACGCCACCGACCTGCGCGTCGCGAGCTATCAGGGCCAGCCGGTCCTGGTCTGGTGGGAGGGCGACAACAACGCCGGGATCGGCTCCGGCGAACATGTGGTGGTCGATGCGGCCTACCGCGAGCTGTTCCGCGTCCCTGGCGGCCATGGCCGCCAGGCCGACCTCCACGAGTTCCGCCTCACCGACCGCAACACGGCCCTGTTCTTCGCCGACGCGGTCGTGGGGGCGGGAGCGGGGCCGGGTCAGCCGGCCGACCTCCTGGACTGCGCGGTCCAGGAGGTGGACCTCGTCTCGGGGGCCGTCGTCTTCGAGTGGCACTCCCTCGACCACATCGACGTCTCCGAGTCGGTCGAGGCCCCCCCGGCCGAGGCGGGCCAGGCCTACGACTACTTCCACGCCAACTCCATCGACGAGGACGCCGACGGCAACCTGATCGTCTCCGCCCGCAACACCTCGGCCGTGTACAAGATCGAGCGGCCGACGGGCCGGGTCCTGTGGCGTCTGGGCGGCAAGCGAAGCGACTTCAGGATGGGCCCGGGGACCGGCTTCGCCCTCCAGCACGATGCGCGCCGCCGGCCGGACGGCACGCTCAGCATCTTCGACGACGGGCAGGCGGGGCCGTCGCGGGGGATCGTGCTGCGGGTCGACGAGACGGCGATGACGGCCGCGCTCGTTCGCGAGTACCCGTCGCCGGCCGGCCTGCTGTCCACCAGCCAGGGCAACGTTCAGTTCCTGCCCGGGGGCAACGTGTTCGTCGGGTGGGGGAGCGTGCCGCGGTTCAGCGAGTTCAGCGTCGACGGGCGCCTGGTCCTCGACGCCGGCTTCACGGCCTCCCAGTCCTACCGGGACTTCCGGTTCCCGTGGGTCGGCCGCCCGATGGAGCCCCCCGCGATCGCGGTGGACGTCGCCACCGACGGCCTGGTGGTCTTCGCCAGCTGGAACGGCGCCACCGAGGTCGCCTCCTGGGAGGTGCTGGCGGGAGGCGCCACCGGCGCCATGCGCAGCGTCGCGACGTCGCCGCGACGAGGCTTCGAGACGGTGATCTCCGTCCCCGGCCTCGCGTTGCCCGGCACGCGGTTCGCCGCCCGGGCGCTGGACGCCGCCGGGGCGGTGCTCGGGATCTCGCCAACGATTGCGGCCCCCGTCTGATCTGCGGCCCCGCAGGACCACCGGTGGGGCGTGCCCCGCTCGGGGGAGGAGACTCGAGCGGGGCACTGGGTCGTGCGCATGGGGCCGGCGCACCGGCCGCGCGGTCAGGGCGCTGACGTGAGCCGGCCCCCGGAACCCCCGTGCGGCCATCGGCGGGCCTGCACGGACGCCTCGCGTCCGCGCCCCTCAACTCGATCGCGGAATCGGCGCAGCGTGTCGCGGACGCCCTGGCGGACCCAATCGGGAGCGGTGTCGGCGTCTGCGTCCGGGTCCGCTGCGTCAACGTCGAGGAGCAGACTCACGCGGGTCGTCGCCTCGTCCAGGCTGGCGAACGACACCCTCCCGTCGCGTCGCGTGTCGCCAGTCGAGATCCAGGTGATCCGCCGATCCGCTTCCTGCTCGACGATCCGGAGGTGGCCCGAGGCTCCGGGCCCGCCGATCGCGGCGTCCGCCCGCGCGGGACCGCCGGCGTCGCGATCGTCGTCATCGGCGGGCTCGCCGACAGGGCTGCGCCCCGTCCCCGAGGCATCGAGGACCTTGAGCCAGGCGGTGTAGGCGTCGTGGAGCGGTGCTTTGACGACGATGCTCTGATCGATGACGGCCATCGGCTGGGCGCCTCGTGTGACGACGTACCCGTCGTGCCGCCAGCGTCCCATCCGGAACGCAACACCTGCAGGCGTCAGCCTCCTGACGTGCTTGCAGCGGCCTCGCAGCGGTCCCTCGCGCGGCCGGGCTCGCCGGACGCCCGACGGCGGCCGTCAGGGCGGCCGTCAGTCGGCAGCGGGCGCTTCGCCACTCGCGGAGTCCGCCGACGCCTGGGCCGTCGGGCCGTCCACGTCCAGCAGGTAGCCCACGCCCTGGAACGTGCGGATCCGACCAGCCTCTCCTGGCTTGGCGCCCAGCTTGCGGCGCACGCGCGAGATCCAGACCCGCAGGTACTCGAGCTCGTCACGGTACTCGGGTCCCCAGACCCGGGTGAGCAGTTCGGAGTGCACAACCACCTTGCCGGCGTTCTCCGCGAGGTACTGGAGGAGCAGCCACTCGCTCCGGGAGAACTGGACGAGCTCCCCGCCGCGGAGCACGATCCGGCGCTCGAGGTCGATCTCGATGTCGTCGAAGCGGATGATGCCGGTCGCCGGGGCCTCCGCTACGCTCCGGCGCAGGACGGCGCGGATCCGCGCGGCCATCTCGTCGGGGTGGAACGGCTTGGAGATGTAGTCGTCGGCGCCGACGTCCAGGCCGCGGGCCTTGTCGGCCGTCGAACCCTTGGCGGTGACCAGGATCACGGGTACGGGCCGCCGCTCGCGCAGCCGGCGCATGACCTCGATGCCGTCCAGGTCGGGCATGACGATGTCCAGGAGCACGACGTCCGGGCGGTAGTCATCGGCCAGCCGGAGTGCCTCGAGCCCGCTCGACGCCGCCACCACGCGGAAGCCCTCCTCCGCCATGGCGATCGAGACGACCTTCGTGATCCGAGGCTCGTCGTCCGCGATCAGGATCAGCGGCTGCGCGTCCATGGAACTCCTCCCGCCGTCGCGCCTGCGCGGGATCGCGCCGTCTCCAGCATGGCGGCTCGCGTCAAGCACGCGGCTTGCCGCCAGGGCGGGTCTCGTTGCGAAGGCGTTGCGGAGCCCGCTGGCTCGTCCCGCGCAGGCCCCGCGCGCCGGGGTGCCCGAGCCGCGGCGGGTGACGGCGCCCGGCCAGCGGGTGGTGGCCCGAGAAGGCCCCGGATGGCCGGGGACGGCCCATCCGGGGCCTCCCCCTAGACATCCTCGGTGCGCCGCGGGATGCGCACGATGCCGAGCAGCAGCACCTCGACCAGGGTCAGCCCGATCAGCGCCGTGATCGCGGCAGTGTCGAGCACCGAGGCCCCCGTGCCGATGGTGTTCACGCGGAACATGCCCTGGAACGGATCGACCACCGGTCGGGTCACGTCGAGCACCGCCGCGACGATCTCGTTGCTGCGCAGGGCGCCGAGGCCCTCGAGGGCGATCCGGGCGATCAGCAGGGCCTGGACGACGCCGAACACCGTGGCCACGATGCGCGCGGCGATGGTGGAGCCCGACGGCCGGTAGACGACCCGGTCGCGCTGCTCGACGACCTGGGCGGGTGCTCCCTGCTTGTCCTGCGCGCCGTCGGCAGGCGACCCTGCGGGGCGCAGATCACGCTGGATGGTGGTGTGTTCCTGTTCGTAGGTCATCACGCATGGCCTCCTGCGTTGGGGGCACAGGACGGCGCCCTGCGCCGATCCGTCATGAGGAGCTCGGGGCTGCCGACGGTGCCGTGGACATCGCCGGAGCGGAGGACATCGCCGGAGCGGAGGACATCGCCGGCGCGACCGACGGGGCTGTGCTCACGCCGGGCAGGCCCTCGGAAGGCGAGGCGGTCGTCGGCGAGCACGCCGCCAAGACGGCCGACGCGACGAGAAGGCACAGGAACAGCAATCGCTTCATGGAACGGCTCCCGGACGATCGCCCGATCGGGCGAGAGGGGGAGGACCAGCAGGCGCGGGTCCGTTGACGCCTCCCATCTAGGCACGCGTCTCGGGGCGCCGGCGCATCAGCGGCCGAGCGATACCTTGCAGGCGCCTGACATCCGGAAACGGCGTGGCGCCTCGCGTTCGGGACTACGCCGCCTCGTCTGCGTGGGCCCTGGCGTCCGAGTGGCGCGGCAGCACGAAGGCGAACTCGCTGCCGCCGCCGTCGGGCGAGTTGGCGGCGATGCGCCCTCCCATCGCCTCCACCAGGCGCCGCGACACGTACAGGCCGATGCCCGCGCCGCTGGCCAGGCCAGCCGTCGAGGGCGACCGGTAGAAGGGGTCGAAGACCTTCTCGGCCTCGCCTGGGGCGAGCCCAGGCCCCTCGTCCCTGACCGCCACCTCGACCCCGTCGGGGACGCCCCGGATGGCCACCTCGACCCGCCCGCCGGCGGGGCTGTACTTGGCGGCGTTCGAGAGGAGGTTCCGCACGACCTGCGCAATGGCGGTCTCGTCGCCCCCCACGGTCGCTAGGTTGGGTGCTGCCTGCCAGCTGAACTCCACGGCGGGCCACCGGCCGGTCTCCGAGCCGACGACAGCCGGGACCAGGTGCTGCAGCAGGACCGGCTGCGATCCCAGCTCGATCCCCTCGTCGAACTTGGCCAGCACCATCAGGTCCTCGACGAGGCGATACAGGCGGTTGGCCTCGGCCGCGACATCGGCGAGGATCTCCGCGGCCAGCTCGGGCTTGAGCGTCCGACCGGGGCGCGTGAGCACCGCGGCGGCCGCGTAGATGGTCGTCACCGGCGTGCGGAGCTCGTGCGACAGCAGGCTCAGGAAGGTCTCCCGCAGGGCCTGGCCGCGCCGGAACGCCGTCACGTCGCGACAGGCGACGACCACAGTTGCCTCGCCCAGCCCCGAAGACGGCTCGACGCGATAGGCGGACACCTCCACCCACGCGTTCGGCCGATCGCGGAGCCGCACCTCAGCGGGTCGCTCGGGGAGCGCCTTGAGCCCGTTTCCAGCGGAGTCCAGGAACTGGTTCAGCAGGTCGTCGAGCGTCACGACGGACTCGCCGATCAGGCCCGTCGCGGCCCGGTTCGCCGCCCGGATGACGCCCTTGGCCTCATCGACGAGGAGGAATCCCTCACCAACCGCACCGAGCACCGTCTCCATCTCCGCGGCGCGCCGGCGATCGAGCTCGGCCAGCTCCTCCACCCTCCGGTGCAGTCGGGCGTTCTCGAGCGCACGCCCGGCCCGGCGGCCGAGCTCCTCCCCGACGTTCAGCTCGGCCAGCTCGAAGGGGCGGTCGGCGTGGCGGATGAAGGTCAGCACGCCGCACGTCGTTCCCTGGACCGCCAGGGGGAGCTGGAGCATCCACCCCGGCGCCAGATCCTGCAGGGTCGCCCCGTCGTGGGGGGTCTCGGCGAGCTGGGCGATGGTCTCCGCGTCGAGGCGATGCGCGACCGCGTGCCCGAGCTCCAGCATTGCCGCGCCGCGGCCCATCCGGCTGATCGGGAGGGGGTGCTGCTCCAGCTCCGCGCCCGCCGCCTGCAGCGCCCGGTCATGGGTGAACACGAGGCGACGGGGTCCGTCCGGCTCGTCGAGGTCGAGCATGCCCAGATCGCCGAGCTGCGGGATGGCGATCTTCGGCAGGACGCGCACCAGGTCCTCGTAGTCGAACGTGGCCCCCAGGGTGCGTCCCGCGTCAGCGAGCACATTGAGGAAGCCCGTGGCGGCCTCGGCCCGGCGCAGGGCGGCGACCTCGGCGGTGAACATCCGATGCCGGTCCAGCGCCGAAGTGCCGACGCGCGCGAGGGCTGCGATGAAGGCACGTCGATCCGCCGCGAGGGCGTGGGCGCGGTCCCAGATGAAGGCCAGAACCCCCGGACCCGAGGGCAGCTGGATCGACACCGCCGCCACCGCTGGCCCGGCCCGGTGGCCCGACGCCGGCAGCCCGTCGTCGAAGTGCGCCCTCCCCGTCTGCGCCACCGTGAGCAACAGCGGCTCGAGATCGCCGAGCACCACGGCTTCTGTACGGCCCCCGGCCGCCAGGGCCGCGACGATCCGCAGGCCGGCGCCGCCTTCTGCCGGGACGCCGACCAGCGCCTGGTCAGCCCGCAGGGCGACGGCGCCCCGCTGGACCACCGCCTGGAGCATGTCGTCCGTCGTCTCGCCGTCCGCCAAGTCCGTCGCCAGGCGCTCGAGCGCCTCCAGCCGACGTGCCGCGGTATTGGCGCGGTCGAGGAGCTGCTCGGCCTCCCGGCTGGCCGCGACGGAGCGGCGCTCGGCGCGGGCCCGAACCGCGGCCAGGCCGTCCACGAGCAGGCCCGTTCCGGCCAGGATCGCGATCGTCAGTCGGTCGGCGCTGGTCACGTCGGCGAGCTGTCCACGCTCGGCCGCGACGCCTGCGGTTTCGAGGATGACGGCGAGGACGGTCGCGAGCAGGCCGGGGCCGGGGCCGCCGATCCAGGCGGCGATCACGATGGCCGCCACGGTCGGCAGGGCCGTCGGCCTGCCGTCGAGCACGGGCATCAGGTCGATCTCGACCAGCATCGCCACCGCCGGGGCCAGCACGGCGATCAGGAACGCGAGCGCCCTGCGCGCAGCCGGCGCGTGACGTCGCAGCCTGCCCCTGTCACCTGTCCGCAAGGCGGTGGCCCCGTCCGGGGATCCCAAGACCGTCTCGCCGACCTGAGGATTCACGAACGCACCCGATGCAGGAGGGCACCGCCCATGGTCCCGGACGACAGCACCGAGCCCGCCCGCCAGTACACCAGGCCGGGCTCCCGGCGCCACCGCGGCGTGGCCGCTGCCAGCTGGCCGGCTGGCGGGCGCCGAACGGACGAGCGATCGATGCGGGCGCTGGAGATCCTCGTGGCGAGCGCCGTACTGGCCGGGGTCGCCGTCACCGCGCTCAGCCGGCCCGTGGACGGGCGCACGGTCGCACTGCTCGCGGGCGCACTCGTGATGCTGCTCGCGGCGCTCATCGCGCTGTTCCGCTGACCGCCCTCGAGGGCACGGCCGCAGTCGACAGCCACGGCATCGGCCGAGGTCATGTTCGCGTCCTTCGCTGGACGGTCGGCGAGACTGCGTCCGCGTCGCCGGGCCGCCCGCTAACGATGCCGCAGGCGGCCTCGCGTTCACACCCGGCGATGCGCCACCCCCGTTACGGCAGCATTGCGACGACCGGGGACTACCCGGTCGCCTCGGCGACCAGGATCTCGAGGATCGCGCTGCCCAGTGACCTCGCCAGCCGATCGGCCGGTCGGTGCGCCAGGTCGCTGGCGCGGCTCGACGCCGCGACGAGCACCGTTCTCAGCCGCGGGTGCTCGCGCTTGG
Source organism: Chloroflexota bacterium (assembly GCA_021785115.1). Next base: position 7,878 of record JAJYGO010000146.1, read on the forward strand.
CGGCGCATCGGCCGGGGCTGTCGGTGACGAGCCAGCCTGTCGCGGTGCGCCCCTCGCCGGCCGGCCAGCCCTCCGGCGCGACGGCGACCTGACAGCGCGGCGGCAGGGACTCGCGCGCCGCGCGGACCTGGTCGGCCTCGCCCAGGAGCAGCACCTCGTGCCCGCTGGCCAGGAGGTGGCCGATCAGCCGAGCTGCGTCGTCACGCAAGGTGAGGCTGCGCGAGGCGGCCATTCCCCCGGCGATCATCAGGACGCCGCTGTCGAGGTAGATCGTCGTCATGGGGGCGACTCTAGGCGATCCGGCCATGCACGGTCGTTCCAGGCGCCGCCGGGAGTGCTTGCAGCGAGGTGGCAAGCGAGGTGGCAGAGGACGCCGGCGCTCGCGGTCAGCAGCCGTTGTTGCGCTGCCGAAAGGCCCCCCGGCGACCCGGCGGCGTCTCAGCAAGGCCCCGTCCGGACCATAGGAGGTCCGCTAACCGCAAAGGAGGCGCAGTGATGAGCATGACGGTGAGGCAGTGCATGCGGTGTGGCCGGGAGGATCTCCGCGAGCGCTGGCCGTCCATGGATGACGCCATTGAGGCGGGGGCGCTGAGCGAGCCGTGGACGTGTCCGGTGTGCGCGTGGGTGGAGGCCGACCTGGTCGAGGCGACCACGGGCACCTCGGCGAAGGCGCCCGGTGACGAGGCCCCTCCCCGGAGCGAGGCGGGCGCCGACGGCGACATGGCCGACCAGCGCGGCGTGGACCGCGGCGTGGACGAGGCCCGGCGCGCGGCCGACGACAGGATCCTGTTCCGGTACCCCCACTGACCGGGCGGCGGCTTGACCGACGGCGCGGCAGCGTGCATCGTCCGCGCATGCGTCCCGCCCGTCAGCCAGCCGACCCGTATGCCGTGCTCGGCGTCGAGCCCGGCGCCACGCGTGCGGACATCCGGCGCGCCTACCGGCGCCGCGCCCTCGAGGTCCACCCCGACGTGGCCGGAGCGGACACCACGGCCGAGATGGCGGCCCTCAACGACGCCCGCGACCGGCTCCTGGCGCGTACCCCGGGACGGCGGCCGCGGGCGGCCAGCGCGGCTGGGGAACCGGGCGACGAGGGCCCGGACGCGCCCGGCGACCCGGCCAGCCCGAGGCGGAGCCGGCCCGGGGAGGAGCCCTCGTTCAGCCACGCCCCCACCTGGGACGACTACTGGGCGGCGTGGAACGACCCGCCGCGGCGGCCGCCCTCCTGATCGGCGCACCGGCGGCGACGGCTGCGCCCGCCCGGTCCGATGGTCCCGACCGGCGGGCCCGATCGGCCCGGCACCCGTTCCGAACCGCGATCGAGCATGGGGTCGGGCGGCAGGATCGGCTGTCGTTGGCCCTCGCCTACCGTGACAGCCGGCTCGGTGCGAGGCGGCGCCGGGCTGGCGGCAGTCGTCGCCTCGCCTAGGAGGGCTGAGGGTGCACGAGGTCGGGATGGTGGCCGCGCTGGTGGACGCGGTCGTCGCCAGCGTCGGCGGGCGTCGGGTGGACCTGGTCCGGGTCCGCCACGCGAGCACCGTGCCCGAGGACGTGCTGCGGCAGACGTTCGCGATGCTCACGGCCGAGGGGCCGCTGGCCGGCGCGGCGCTCGAGACCGAGGTATTCCCGGTCCGACTGGCCTGCCCCTGCGGGTTCGACGGCGCGCTCGGGCACGACGACGTGATCGGCCCGGGCCAGGCGGTTTGCCCTTCGTGCGGGGGCCTCCGCGCCTTCCCGCCCACGCCTGAGCTGGAGCTTGTCCGGGTGCTCGCGACCACCTGAATGGGGCACGGCCGGTGCGGAGGGAGGTGTCAGGCGGTGCCAGGACGCACCGGAGTTCAGCCGAAAACCCGTGCACCGCGCCCGTCGGGGCCGCACAATCCGTGCGGCTTCCCGGTCCGGACCTCCAGACCGGGTGAGCGCCCGGGGGCCGGCGATCGCGATCGATCGACGCATGGATGTGCCCCCACGCGCCGTTCGCGCGGTCCCGGCCCGCCGGTTCGCGCCGAGATCGGCTCGTCTGGGCCCCGGCCGGCCCATCTGGGGCCTGCGGCATCCTCCAGTCAGCCCCGCGTCCGGGGGACTCCTCGCGACCCCACCCCGTCGCACCCCTCGACCCCGATTGGTACCACCGGGTCACCGAGAGTACGGCTTGTCCGAAGTGCCCCGCACCCCGACACTCCGGCCTGCAGCGAGTCGGACTGCACTGAACTGTCCGCCAGAGCCTTGCCCGGCTCGGTCAAGAGGGAACCTGCCATGGCGTCAATGGCCATCAACGACCTGGGGCCCATGCTCACCGCGAGCGAAGTGGCCGAGATGCTCCACCTCCACGTCAACACCGTGAAGCGGCTGG
>JAJYGO010000081.1 GCA_021785115.1 Chloroflexota bacterium
GAGCGCGCACCGGGGGCGCTGCCGTACGAGTGGCTGCCCGTCGTGGGCTTCGGGCTGTTCGTCGTCGCCTGCCACGTCGCCGTTGGCACGTTGAGCTGACGCCGCGCGCGGCGCCACGGCGGGACGCGTCTTCTCACAACTGACTCATCCTGCTCTCAGGCTCGGCCCACACGCTCCAGCCTGCACGGCCCGAAATAGGGCTCACGGCTCGACGAGACGAGCGACGTAGGATACGGGGCACGGGTCGGTGCCGTGCCGCCGACGAGGCCCGGCGCGAGTTCTCGCAGGAGGTTGCCGCCACCATGGCTGACCCCGTCCGCATCCTCGTCGTCGACGACGACCCCAAGATCCGCACCGTCGTCCGCCGCGGGCTGGCGTACGAGGGGTACCGGGTGGTCGAGGCCGCGTCGGGCGAGGAGGGCCTCGAGAAGGCGCGAGAGCACCTGCCCCAGCTCGTCGTCCTCGACGTCATGATGCCGGGTCTCGATGGCCTCGAGGTCACGCGCCGACTGCGTGCCGCGGGCGACGAGGTCGCGATCCTGATGCTGACGGCCCGGGACGAGGTCGCGGACCGCGTCGCGGGGCTGGAGACCGGCGCGGACGACTACCTGGTCAAGCCGTTCAGCTTCGAGGAGCTGCTCGCCCGGGTGCACGCGCTGCTGCGCCGCCGGACCGCGCCAGCTGGCGAGGTGCTCCGCTTCGCCGACCTCGAGCTCGACGTGGACGCCCGGGAGGGCCGTCGGGGCGACCGCCCGATCGAACTCACGACGACCGAGTACAACCTGCTGCTGCTGTTCATGCGCCACCCGCGCAAGGTCCTCACCCGGGAGGTGATCATGGACCACGTGTGGGCCTACGACTTCGAGGGCGAGTCCAACATCCTCGAGGTCTACGTCCGGTACCTGCGCGGGAAGCTCGAGGCCGCCGGAGAGTCGAGGCTGATCCACACCGTCCGCGGCGCGGGCTACGTGCTCAAGGAGTGAGAACGCGTCGGCCGCGGCCCTCGTTCCGGGTCCGCCTGGCGCTCATCTACAACGGGCTGCTGGCCGTGGCGCTGCTGGCGTTCGGCGGTGGTACCTTCGTCCTGCTCCGCGGCCAGCTCGTCGGGGCGTTCGACTCGGCCCTCCTCGCGAACGCCGAGCATGCTGCGGGCGCGTTCGCCCAGGACGTGGACGCCGCGGGCCGGCTCCGTCCGAGCGGACGCCTGGTGGACCAGCTGGCGTCGACCGGCGGCCGTGTGGTCGTCTACGACCCCAGCCACGCGGTCATCGCCGACTCGGCGCCCGCCGGCGCCGCCCCGCCGCCCATCGACGCCGCCGACTTCGCGGCCGCGGACGCCCACGCGTACTTAGTACGGCCGTTCGTGACCGCGACGGGCGACTCCCGCCGCTACACGGTCCACACGATCACCAACCAGACGTGGGGCGTCGTCGGCTACGTCGCGTGGGCCAACTCGACGCTGCCCCTCGACGACCTCCTCCGCACGGTGGCGGCCGCGCTCGTCGCGGGCGGCGCCCTCGTGTCCGGCGCGGCCGTGGTCGGCGGCTTCCTCCTGGCCCGCCGCGCCCTGGCGCCGGTTGTCGAGGTGACCGAGACCGCCCGGGCCATCGCGCTCTCCGGCGACTTCGCGGCGCGCGTCGACGTCGGCCGGCCGGGCGACGAGATCGGCGACCTCGCCGTGGCGTTCAACGAGATGCTCGAGGCGCTGGAGCAGAACCACCAGACGCTCCAGCGGTTCCTCGCCGACGCGTCGCACCAGCTCCGGACGCCCCTGACGACGGTCCGGGCGAACCTGGACCTCGCCGCACGCCCCGACCTGCCCCCGGCCGAGCGCGAGGCCATCCTCACCGACGCCCGCGACGAGGCCGAGCGGATGGGCCGCCTCGTCGGCGACCTGCTGTCGCTGGCCCGCGCCGAGTCCGGGGCGCGCCTGGAGTTCGAGCCGGTCGAGCTCGACGCGCTCCTGGTCGAGTCCGTCCGCCGGGGGCGGCAGGCCGCGCCGCACGTGCGCATGACCGTCGCCGCCGTCGAGCCCGTGACCGTCGAGGGAGACGCATACCGCCTCCGGGAGCTGTTCGGCATCGTGCTCGACAACGCAGCGCGCTACACGCCTCCGGGCGGCACGGTGACCGTGCGTCTGAAGTCCCTCGGCGCCAGCGCGGTGGTGACCGTCGACGACACCGGCATCGGGATCGACGCGGAGGACGTGGAGCGCGTGTTCGAGCGCCTCTACCGAGGGCGCCGCGCCCGGGGGTTCCGGCCATCGGGGACGGGCCTCGGCCTCGCGATCGCGCGCTGGATCGCCGACGCCCACGGCGCCACGATGTCGCTCGCCCCCTTGCCCGGGGCGGGCACCCGCGTCGAGATCTCGATCCCGGCACGCCCGCGCTGAGGGAGCCGCGGGCGATCGTCGGCGATCGGTCGCACCGACCGCGCCGCACCTCGCGCTGGGCCCGCGGGCGAGGCGTCGCCCCAGGAGGCCCCGGCGTCAGATGCACCACTCGCTGTAGGGCGTCGTCGCCGGATCGGGCTCGGGCTCATGCGACGCTTCGCCACTGCAGCAGGAAGGAAGGATGGCCTCGGGCGCGTGGTCGGCATCGAGGACGAACCGCGAGTAGCACTCGCCGCACCGGAAGCGCAGCGTGCGGCCGTGGAATAGCGCAGTCACGCCGGATCCGGCCGGCACGAGCGTGCCGCAGGTGGCGCAGGGGGCCGCGGGTTGCTGGCCCGAGTCGATCACCGCCAGTTCGGTGAGCCGCATATTGGGACTCCAACTTCGCTGTACCGGTCGGACGGTGCTCGGGAATACTCCTCTCGAGCTCGTCCCGGGCGGACAGCGTCGCTCGCCAGCCTGAGCGCACGATGAGGCCGCCCTGAGCGATGCATTTCCTGCCGCCGCACGGTCCCGACGTCGTCCCCAGATCGGTGCCCGGTGTCCGAGGCGATTCCTAAGCGCCTGCTAAGACGGCCCTCATCCCCAACTCAGCGGCGAGGTGTGGAGTCTGCGTGGCCCCGCTTGGGCCGCCGATGTAGGAGAGGAGAACGGAGGGTTCGCGATGCGCCGAGCTCTCTTGATCCTGGCTGCGTTCATCGCCCTTGCGTTCCCTCTAGCCGGTGAGGCCTTGACGCCACTCGAGGTGACTGGGGCGGGGGGTGCGTCGCCCACTGGCGACGAGGCAGCGCCGGGCCAGACTGCCCCCGCACGGGAGGACATCCCGATCGCGCTTGTCGGCGGGAGCATCCTCATGGCGGCGGCATACGTGGCATGGAAGGGCGAGCACCTCGATCGCGCAGCGCCGGGGCCCCGCTGGTGAGGGCGCGACTCGCCCCTGGCCTGCCAGCTCGAGGCCTGGCCGCGGAAGGGCCCGGCCGGCTGCTCGTCCCGGCTGCCATCGCGGTTGTCCTCGTCGCCACCCTCTACATGCCGATGCACCCCAACGCTTGGCCGGTGCAGGTGGCCCTGACGACCGCTGCTGGCACCTACCTGGTCGGCATGGCCGTCCTCCTCCCGCGCGCGGCGCGTCTCGTCATGCTCGATGGGCGGAGAGCCGCCGCGCCACGCCGACGCTCGAGCTCCACCGTGCTGCATGCCTCGCCGGCAAGACGCCTCGCCGCGTTCTCCGCCGGCGCACTTCTGTCAAGCGCGCTCGCGATTGCGGCAGGGGTCGCGACCGCGGGTGCAATCCCCGGAACCGACCAGCACGCCATCGGCATGCTCGCCGGGGTCGCGAACCTCGGGCTACTCCTGGCCCTCGTCGTCCCGATTCCAGGACTCCCTGGCTGGGGGGCCGCCCAGGCGGTCGCAGACCTCCGTTGCGCAGACCCCGACCACCGGGTGGCCCACGCGGCGCGGATGGCCAGGACGGCCGCTGCCCTGCTCGCTGCGCTGCTCGCGGTAGGCGCAGTCCTCCTGCGCAACCCCGTGATCGCCGCTCTCGGCGGCCTTCCGGCCGTGGCCGTCTGGGTCGCGGCGGGGTCCCGCAAGGACCTCGACACGACGAGCCGATTCCTCAGAAGCCATTCGGCTTCGGACCTCGCGCATCCCGTCACGTCGGTATGCCGTGCCGACGACAGGATCGCGGATCTGGCGCCGGGCACGCGCGACTGCGTCTCGCTCGTGCTCGATGGCAGTGGCGCGTTCGTCGGCGTCGTCGGGCCGCGCCAGTTCCGCGTGGCGCTGGCCCGCCCCGCCGCGCGATGCGGCGACGTGATGGTGCCCGCCGCCTCGCTCCGCGTCGCGCGGGAGGACGCCCCTGCCGCGGACATCGCCGGCGATCTGGCGACGGTCGGCGTCCTGCTCGTGCGCGGCGGCCGCTACGGGGCGGTCGACGCCGATGATGCGGCCGCCCAGATGCGGGCGTGGGCCGCCTCCGACGCCCAGGACATGCGTGCGACCCACGGGTGGCGCCCGTGAGCCGTCTCGGCTCGGCGTCGGGACGTGGCCGGCGCCCCCAGACGGCGGCATCCGTCACGGAGCGCGCAGAGGCACTCGCCCGCGCCAACCGCGCCGCGGGTCAGGCCGCCGCCGTCGCCGAGATGATTCGGAGCGGCCAGCCGCACTGCGCCGTCGTCCAGCAGCTGCTCGCGACGCAGGGATCACTCGACGCCCTCCTCCTGCGGCTGGTCCAGCAGGAGGTCGATCGGCAGGCGGTTGCGTCGGAGGACGCCCGCCCGGACGTGCGGCTGCTGCTCCGGCCGATCCTCCGCCGCGGGCGCAGCCCGGGCCGGGCCCCCCTCGACCCCATCGCGTCCCCGCACCAACCCACAGAACACCCAGAGGAAGCCCGCCCATGAACAAGCACTCGCCATCGAACCGCGGCGCCGCCTCCCGGCCCGGGCAGCCCAAGCCCCGCCCGGCTGCGAGGGGGCGGCGGCTGCGGTCGCTCGGCTTCGGCATACTCGCTGCTGCGATCGCCCTCGCCGCGCTCGGTCTGGTCGCGGCCCGCCTCCTGCCGTCGAGCCCCATCTCCGCGGATGCCATCCAGGTCAAGGCAAGCATGGGCGGATTCTCGCCGGACTCGTTCAGCGTCAAGGCGGGCTCGACCGTCAGCATCGAGCTGACATCCCTGGACACCCAGTTCCACAGCGACGGCGGCGGCTGGCACGAGATGGCGATCGACCAGCTGGGCATCGACTGGAAGGTGGGACCGGAGAGCAGCAAGGTCTTCGAGTTCACCGCGCCGGCAACACCGGGGACGTACACCTGGTACTGCGGCATCTGCTGCGGCGGCCGAGCCAACCCGACGATGCAGGGCACGCTGACGGTGACCGCATGACGGGCGCTCTCGCGATGCCGAGGCGCACCACCGCGATCGCTGCGGTGGGGGCGGTCCTCGGCGTGGCCGCCGCTGCCGTCGCCTTCGCCCAGCCGCATGCCCCGGCAGGAGCCCATGGGGCGCTCGAGCCGCTCACCGTCCCGATCATCCTCGGCGCCGGGTTCCTCGACGGGTTCAACCCCTGCGCCTTCGGCGTGCTCATCCTGTTCGCCACCTTCGCCCTCGGCTTGGCGGCGAGGGAATCGGTGGCCACGGGGGGGCCCGCCGCCGCAGCGGCCTCGCGGCGCGTGCTCGGCCTGGGGTCGCTCTTCGTGGCAGGGGTCCTCGCGACGTACTTCCTCCTCGGCCTCGGCCTCCTGACGGCGATCGCCTCGGCCACCGACTTCGGCTCCAACCATCTGCCGAGTCGCGTGGCGGCCCTGGTCGCCATCGCGTTCGGCATCTGGATGCTCCGCGACGCGCTCCTGCCGGATGCGCCGCTGCAGCTCGCCGCACCGGGTGCCCTGCACGGGCGGATGCGCGCATGGGCCCGTACCAGCTCGCCGTTCGCCCTGCTCGGCGGCGGGGTGCTGATCGGGTTGTGCACGGTGCCGTGCAGCGGCGCCGTGTACCTCGGCGTCGTGGCCCTGCTGGGCGCAGGCGGCAGCGTGGCGGCCGGGCTTGGGGGACTGGCCCTCTACAACCTGGCGTACATCACGCCGCTGGTCCTGCTCCTCGTGCTCGCGAGCCGACCCGGCGTCATCAGGACGCTCAACCGGTGGCACCTCAAGCACGCCAGCGGGACCAAGCTGCTGATGGCGCTCGTGGTGTTGGTGATGGGGTTCGCGATCCTGCTCACGGTCTGACCATCCGCGGCGATCGCCCGCCTGCGGCCGTCGGTGGGGGCCGTGTCAGACCAGTGAGAGGCGGGTCGCCGGCACAGCGCGACACCAGGGCGTTGGGCTCAGGCCTGATGGTCGCCGCGATGGCTGCCGTCACAAGTGGGGGGACGCCGTCGGGCGATCGCTGCCACGCTGCGGTCGCCCATTCCCACCCGACCCGTCACTCTGGCTGAGCCCCTTGGGCGGGTGACGGGTGTCTGCCGCTCGGGCGAGCGGGAGCCGGACTGTGAAGGTGGCCCCCATTCCTGCCCCAGGGCTCGACGCCGCCACCGCGCCGCCCATCGCCTCGGTGAGCGACTTGGTGATTGCCAGGCCGAGGCCGCTGCCGCCCCCCGCCCGCGAGCGCGACGTGTCGACGCGGTAGAAGCGGTCGAAGACGCGCGCCGCCTCCGCGGGCTCGAGCCCGGGCCCGTCGTCGCGCACCGAGATCACGCCGGCGCGACCCTCCGCCCGCAGGCACAGCGTCACGGCGCCGCCGTCGTGGCCGTAGCGGATGGCGTTGGAGACGAGGTTGTCGAGAACTTGGGCCAGCCGCACCGCGTCTGCCGCGACCCACACTGGCTCGACGTCGAGCGAGAGGGTGGTGGAGCGGGCAGCGGCGGCCGCGAGGTGGCGCTCCCGGGCGTCTGCGACGGCGGTCCCCGCGTCCACGGGACCGATCTCCAGCCGCACGTCGCTGGATTCGGCCCGCCACAGCGTGGCCAGGTCGTCCACCAGCCGCCCGAGGCGCTCGGTCTGCTCGCACAGCACTCTCCAGGCGTCGGGCCCGGGCGCGAACACACCCGCCTCCAGCCCCTCGGCGTATCCGCGGACCGAGGCGATGGGCGTCCGCAGCTCGTGCGCGACGTCGCCGATGATGTCGCGGCGGCGCTGCTCCTCGGCGGCGAGGCGGGACGCCATGGCGTTGAACGACGCGGCGAGTTCGCCCAGCTCGCCGGCCCCCTGCGCCACGGGGCGCGAGTAGTCGCCGGAGGCCACGCGGCGGCTGGCGGCCGCGAGCGCGTCGATCGGCCGCGACAGGCGCGTCGCGAGGAGCACTGACGCCGCGACGGCAACGACGACCGCCGCCGCGAGGCCGAGCCAGATCGCGGTCCCGACGGCGTCGCCGAAGGCGGCGCTGAGCAGCGGGTCCATCACCCCGCTTGGCCCGGAGCCGCCCATCATGCCGCCCTGGCCCGCACCCATCATGCCGGCGCGGACCATGGCGTCGCTGAAGGCGCCGGGCGCCGCCAGCCACACGCCGAACGTGGCCGCAACCACGCCGGCGGCCGCCACGGCGAGATTGGCCGCCAGCAGCCGCCACCGGAGGCGGCTCAGCTCACGACGGACCATTTGACACCCTTCCTGTAGGGCGGGTCCGGCCCCCGCCCCTTCCGCGCGTGGGGCGGGGGCGCGGTCGTGCCGGTCTACGCGGCCGCCCCAGGGTCGAGCCCGCGCGCCGGTCGTCGGGTCAGCCGACGACGGTGATCGTCCCCTTCATGCCGGCCTCGTAGTGGCCGGGGGCGTGGCAGGCGAAGGCGTACGGGCCCGAGCCGTCGAACGTGTACGTCACCGACTTGGTCTGCATCATCCCGATGTCGGCGACCTCGGGCGTGCCCTCCTGGTCGGCGGCGACCGCGTCGGCCGGGCCGACCATGAACTCGTGGACGAGCGGTCCCATGGTCGTCACCTCGAAGGTGACGGTCTCGCCCTTCTGGACGGTGATCACCGACGGCGTGAAGGTGTAGCCGGGGCCGGCGATGACCTGGACCACGCGTGGGCTCGCCTGCGTGCCGGCGACGAAGCCGGCCTCGCCCGGGGCCGGAGCGGAGGCGCCGGCGACGCCGTTGCCGGCCCAGCCGCCGTACCCGCCCATCATCCCGTAGCCGCCGTACCCGCCCATCATCCCGTAACCATAGGGCGTGGTCGTCGTCCCATTCGTTCCGTTCGCCCCGGCGGAGCCGTCCAGGGCGTAGCCCATCATCGCGGCCGGCCCGAACCCGCCGAACCCTCCCCCGACGACGGCCCCCACGCCGATCATCACCGCGCCGGCGAGGACCAGCCCCGCCCCGGCGATCCCCAGCCGCCCGCTCATCTACCCGCCTCCAGGACGTTCTTGGCTGCCTGGTACTCATCGGCGGTGATCTCGCCGCGCGCGAACCGCAGGCGGAGCAACTCCATCGCATCAGGCTGCTGGCCCGGCGCGCCGGGGCCCTGCGGCTGAGCGCTCTGTGTCGCGCGGCTCACGAGCCAGACGACAAGGACCACGATCCCGACGATCACGGCGAGCATGCCCAGCATCCCCAACCAGCCGCCGAGGCCCCATCCGAGGCCGGATCCGTACCCGAACATCATTCTGCTTTCCCTTCCTGAAATCCGTCGTTGTGTCGTTGCCCCCAGCGGGGCGATGCAAGAGACATACTGCGGGGCCTTCCTCAGGCTGCTCACAAAGGTGCCTCAAGAACTCCTCAAGAACGCTTCCCGGCGGCGCCGATCGCGGTGGCTGGGGAAGGCGTGGATGGGTCGGGCCTGCGTTCCCTGGTTGGCTCCTTGACATTCCCGCCTCTGGAAGGTCTACCGTCTGGCCATGCAGATCGGCGACCTCGCCCGCGAGCTGGGCGTGACGGCCAAGGCGGTGCGCTTCTACGAGGAGCGCGGCTGCCTCGGCCGGCCCGGGCGACGAACGGGTACCGCGACTACGGGGCCGACGACGTCCAGCGGCTGCGCGTGCTGGTGGGCCTCCGGCGGCTCGACGTGCCGCTCGGCGAGGCGGCGGAGCTGGCCGGCCTGTGCGCCGACGGCCAGTGTGACCGCGTCGCCGAGGGCGTCCGGGCGGCGATCGCCACCCGGCGGAACGAGATCGCCCGGCGCACCCGCGAGCTGGCCGGGCTCGACGCCGAGCTCGCCCGGCTCGACGCCGCCCTGGCAGCGGGCGCTCAACCGCGGCCGCTCATTCAAGTCGGCAGGAAGGAGGTCGGCGATGTGTGACTGCCCCTGCGGCCAGTGCTGCGGCTGCAGGCACTGCGGCTGCCCGTGCGACTGCTCGGCGCACAGGACGTAGACGAAGCACGGCGGTGCCACCAACCGCCTGTCCGCACCGCCCTCGCCCTGGAGCGTGACGATCAAGCAGCTGCCCGGCCACGCTCCGGGCGCGCTTCGGCTCCGCTTGCCCGGCCCGAGTTGACGTCGTCCCGATCCACGCACGTTGTCTGCGGTCGCCGCCCACGATCGCATTCGCCGGGCGCTGCGGCGCGGGATCGGCGTCTTGATGGTTCCTTGACGCGCGCTTGCCCACCCCCTGTGTGGTGTTCAGCGCAGCGACCGCGGACAATGTCCTCGAGGCGCCACGGTTGCGAGCGCTTCTAGAAGCCAAGTGCTGCAGAGACGACATGCGCGAGGACACAGATCTGGCGTCCACCATCCACCACAACCAGCCGGACGACACCGGCACGCATCCGCCTGCACGCGCCCCGCGCATCCTGGTGGTCGACGACGAGCCCCCGATCGCGGATCTGGTCGCCGGGTACGTCTCGCGAGAGGGCTGGGAGGCACGCGTGGTCGCTGACGGCATCGCTGCCGTCTCGGCTGTCCGCGACTTCGAGCCGGACGTGGTGGTCCTCGACCTCATGCTCCCCGGCCTCGACGGGATCGAGGTCTGCCGGCAACTCCGCGGGTTCTCGGACGCCTACGTCCTGATGCTGACCGCCCGCAGCGAGGAGGTCGACCGCGTCGCCGGCTTGACGGTGGGCGCGGACGACTACCTGGCGAAGCCCTTCTCGCCGCGCGAGCTCGTCGCGCGGATCAAGGCGCTCCTCCGGCGACCGCGCTCATCGACTGCCCACCTCCGTTCGACCGGGCCGCCCGGCCTTGCCGTCGACGAGGACCGCCGGTCCGTCAGGGTTGACGGAAGGGATGTAGAGCTCACCGCCATCGAGTTCGCCGTCCTCGCCGCGCTCACTCGCCAGCCGGGCATCGTCCTGTCGAGGGCGCGCTTGTTCCGGGAGGTGTGGGGCGGCGTCAACTTCGCCGACGACCACCTGGTCGACGTCCACATCGGCAACATCCGACGCAAGCTGGGTGACAATGCCGCGGAT
>JAJYGO010000299.1 GCA_021785115.1 Chloroflexota bacterium
CTCGATGGCTTCCTTGATCGCCTTGCGCATCGGCCCCTGGTGATACACCGTCGTCTTCGCGTAGAAGGCGTTCCCGTTCGTGTTGACGAGTCCCTGCAGGTTCACCGGGCTGTAGGTCGCGCCCGCCGGCGAGGAAACCGTCTTCGTGCCGACCGGCGTCGTCGGCCCGGTCTGGCCGCCCGTCAGGCCGTAGATCTCGTTGTTGTTGCACAGGACGGTGATGCGAGGGTTCCGCCGGATGGCGTGCAGCAGGTGGTTTCCGCCGATCGAGGTCATGTCACCGTCGCCGGATACGACGATGACGTTCAGCTCGGGCCGGACGGTCGCGATCGCCTCCGCGACGGGCAGCGTCCGGCCGTGGAGCGTATAGACGGAGTCGAACTGCATGTAGGCGCCCATGCGTCCGGTGCAGCCGATCCCGGTCACCAGGACGGTGTTGGTCTTGTCCAGCCCCAGGTCGTCCATCACCATCGCCAGCTGGGTCATGATCAGGCCGATCCCGCAGCCGGGGCACCAGATCGTCGGGAAGAGATCGGTCTTGAGCTTGTCCTTGTACGACATGGCGTCGGGTCCTCGGTTCTCGTTGCGCTCAGACGGCGGTCTCGGCCAGCTCCCGCGGGAGCAGGCCGATCCGGTCGAGCCCCTCGCGCACCGCCTCGAGGCTCATCCGGCCGCCGAGGAGCGGGACGCGGTACACGTCTCGGTACAGGACGCGCTCGACGACGCTCGCGTACTGGCCGTCGCTGCCCTCGATCACGACGATCCGCTTGTAGCGGGGGGCGATCTCGCGGAGCTGGTCCTGGAGGACCGGCCAGATGCGGATCGGCCGGAACAGCGCGAAATGCGGCGCGAGCGGCTGCGCGATGCGCCGTGTGATCCCGAACGCGATCACGAGCGTGTCGGAGTCCTTGTTCCAGCCGTACTCGTGGAACGCGTACCGCTCGGACACCTCGAGCCGGCGCGCCTTCGCCTCCTCGTACTGCCGGATGAACTCGTCAGCGTCGGCCGTCGCGGGCTCGCCGTCGGGGTAGGTCGCCACGCCGCTGAAGAGGCGCGTGTTCCCGGACGCGAGCGGCTCGAGCGTGCGCTCGAGGACAGGCACGTCGATCGCCTCGAGGTCGACGACCTCGTTCAGGTGGCCGAGGAACGCGTCGGAGAGGAGCACGACCGGCGACCGGCTCTCCTCGGCGCAGTTGAACGCATGGATCGTGTACTCGTAGCACTCCGCGACCGTCGAGGGGTAGAACACGATGCTCGTGTAGTCGCCCGACGACCCGTAGCGGGTCTGGAGGATGTCGCCCTGTCCGGGCATCGTGGGCATCCCCGTCGCCGGCCCGACGCGCTGGACGTCGACGAAGACCGTCGGGACGCCCAGCTTGTGGGCGTAGCCGATCGCCTCCTGCATCAGGCTGAATCCGGGGCCCGACGTCGCGGTGAACGACTTGGCGCCCGCGAGGCTCGCGCCGATGATCGCGTTCGCGCTGGCGATCTCGTCCTCGGCCTGGAGGAAGCGGAGCTCGGGATGCGAGGCGGCGTACACCGACGCCGCCATGAGGACCTCGCTGCTCGGGCTGATCGGGTAGCCGGCGAAGTACGTCGCGCCGGCCTTCACCGCCCCCAGCAGCACGGCCTCGTTGCCCTGGAGGAGTCGCTTGGCCATCGTCTCGTCCGCCTCCTACGTCGGGTTTGCCCGGTCGACGCCGGGCGCGCTCTCGACGTCGGTGATGCCGCGGCTCGGATCGGTGCCCGCGACGGCCGGGCCGCGCGCGGTGTCGGGAGTGCCGGAGCGCTGGGGCGTCCTGGGATGCGGACGCGGCCGAGCCCCCTCGGCAGCGGCGGCCTCCGCAGCGGCGGCACTCTGCGCGCTCGTGGCGATCGCCCGCGCGGGGATCACCTCGATCGCGAGATCCGGGCAGTAGCGCTCGCAGAGGCCACAGCGGATGCAGTCCTCGACCTCGACGATCGCGTCGTGCGTCAGGACCAGCGAATCCTTCGGGCAGATCTCGACGCAGATGTTGCAGCGCTTGCACCAGTCATCGACCCAGCGGATGTTGACGAAGTCGACGATGGTGGGGGCCCGCCGGACCCGCTGTGTCGTGGGGGCGTACAGCGTAGCCGTGACAGCGTCCTCGTGTGGTTTCGCCGGTCGCACCTGCGGGCCGGTCGGACATGAAAAGTCTACCCACTTCGGTGAGGACAAGTGCGTGCCGGCCGGCCCTTGCGAGTCCGTACCACATTCGGCGTAGGCAGCCTCCGCCCTCGAATGGTGCCGTTCGGCAGGCTGCGCGGAAGGCCTCGGCGACGCCACTCCGGCCCCTGATAGCCTCGCACGATGGATCGCCGCCAGCTCGTGGGAGCACTCCTCGTGGCCACCTCGGCGCTGGGCTACGCGTCCGGACCGCTGCTCGCGAAGGGCGTCTACGCGACGGGCACCGACTGGCTCGCGCTGCTCGCGTGGCGCTTCACGCTGGCCGGGCTGCTCACCTGGGGCTGGATCGCCACGTCGACCAGCGGCCGGGCGGCGCTCCGCCGGCTCACGCGCCACCAGGCGATCGTGCTGATCGGCCTCGGGATGGTCTTCGCGGGCAACGCCACGACGTACTACGCCGCCATCCAGTTCGCGCCGGTGAGTCTCGTCGCGCTGCTGCTCTACGTGTATCCGGCGCTCGTCGCCGTGGGGGCGATGCGCCTCGGCCGCCCGTTCGAGGGCCGGCGCGCCTGGATCGCGCTCGGGATCGCGGTGGCCGGCGCGGTCTTCACGGTCGACGGGATCGACACGTCCGCCAGGCCGGTGGGCGTGGCGCTGGCGATCGCATCGCCCGTCATCTACGCGGGGTACATCCTGCTCGCCGCGCGCGCGTCGGGCGAGCGCCGGCCGAGCGAGACGGAGCAGCGAACATGGGCGGAGCCACCGGGGCCGTCCGGGGCCGCGCGATGGATGGAGCCGGGGTCCGCGGGGTCGGGAGGGTCGGGCCCACGGGTGGCGCAAGCGGGCCCGGCGGTGCCGGCCGGGGGCCGGCGAGCGGCCGTGTCCGCGGTGCCGCCGCTGCTCGCGGCGGCGCTCATGCTGTTCGGGACGTGGCTCGTGATCATCGTCATCGCGGTGGCTGCCGGCGAGCGCGTGCTCCCCGGGCAGATCCCCGCGGGAGCGTGGCCGGGTCTCGCCGGAATCGCGGTGTTCGCGACCGCGGTCGCGATCCAGGCGTTCTACGCGGGCGTGTCGCGCCTCGGCGCGGCGCGCGCCGCGCTCGTCAGCACGCTCGAGCCCGTGTTCACCGTCACGCTCGCCGTGCTGCTGCTCGGCGAACGCCTCGCGCCGCTGCAGATGCTCGGCGGGGCACTGGTGGTCGCCGCGGTGCTGCTCGCGCAGACCGGCCGTGCCGCGCCCGTCGACGTCGTCGTCGAACGCGAGGCGTAGCGCGACCGCAGCCTTCCGGACTCAGGCCCGGGGGCGGCGCCGTTCCCGGAGCACGCTGCGCGTCATGAACAGGACGTTGGCGGGCCGCTCCGCGAGCCGGCGCATGAAGTACGGATACCACTCGGTGCCGAACGGGACGTAGACCCGCACCGTGTACCCGTCCGCGACCAGCCGCTCCTGGAGGTCCCGCCGCACCCCGTACAGCATCTGGAACTCGAATCGGGAGCGGTCGATCCCCTCGCGGTCGGCGAACCCGCGCGTCCAGGCGACGAGCAGCTCGTCGTGCGTCGCGAGCGCCGGGTAGGTCCCGTCGCGCAGCAGCGCCTCGGCGAGCGTCCGGAAGCTCTCGTCGACGTCGGGCTTGTGCGGGAACGCGACGTCCGCCGGCTCGTCATACGCGCCCTTGCAGAGCCTGACGCGCACCCTGTCCGCGTTCAGCACCGCGACGTCCGCCGCGCTGCGCCGCAGGTACGCCTGCACGACGACGCCGACGCCGGGGTAGACGGCGTGCAACTGCCGCACGAGGTCGATCGTCGCCTGCGTATGGGTGTGATCCTCCATGTCCACGCGGACGAACGCGCCGAGTTCGGCGGCATGGGCGAGGATCCGGATGAGGTTCTCGCGGCACAGCGCCGGCTCGAGATCGAGCCCGAGCTGCGTCAGCTTCACGCTCACGTTTCGGTCGAGCCCGCGCTCCGCGAGCGCGTCGAGCACCTCGATGTACCGATCGGCCGCGGCGTGCGCAGCCTCGACCGTGTTCACGGACTCGCCGAGCACGTCCACCGTGGTCGCGAATCCGCGCGAGTGCAGGCGGACGAGCGCGGCCAGCGCTGCCGGGAGGTCCTCACCCGCGACGAACCGCTGCACGATCCCGCGCGTCACGCTGCTCCCGGCCGCCATGCGCGCGAGTCGCCGCCGGCGGGACGCCCACAGGAAGCCGGCGCGAAGCCCGCGGGCCGCCGCCTCGCCCGCAGCACGCCGCATCCCCGACACGCCCGGCCGCGTCGCGCTCACGTTCGTTCGTCCTCCGTCCCGTCCGCCCCCGACTTCTCGTCGCCGGCGGCGCGCTCGTCGTGCGCGGCCTCGATCGCCGCCGCGGCCACCTTCGCGGATTCCTCCCGTCGGAACGCCTCGAGCCTCCCCTGGCGGTGCGCTCGGACGGCCTCGGCCAGCACCTCGACGGGGATCCGGCCGCTCAGGGTCCCGTCGGGTTGGCGGAACAGCCGGCATCCCGTCGTCGGCCGGGATCCCGGCTGGGGCGGCACGACGTCGACGCCGTTGAGCCGGACCGTGGGCGAACCCGGGAAGTCGAGGAACTCGGCGTCGTCCTCGCTGCCGACGAGCACGAGCTGGATCGGGGTCTCGATCGCGCCCTGCGCGAGGACGGCGTGGAGGTCGGCGCGCACCCGCTCCCAGTGCGGGCAGTCGAGCGTGTAGAGGAGCTCGGCGCGGAGGTCCGGCACCTCAGCTGGCCGAACCGGCCGAATTGGCCGGATGGGGCGGTTCGCCGGGACCGCGTGGATCGGTGGCATCGGCCGATCCCGGCTGCGAGGCCGCGGCGTCGGGCGCCGGTTGCCAGGGCGCCGGCTGCCAGGGCGTTCCGTCCCATTCGGGCTGCCACGCCGGGGCGTCCGGCACCGGCTGCGAGGCCGTGGCGTCGGGTGGCGGCTGCGAGGCCGTTCCCTCCCATTCGGGCCGCCAGACCGGTGCGTCGGGTGGCGGCTGCGAGGCGGGCGCGTCCGGTTCCGGCTGCCATGCCGGCGCGGACGCGGGGGCCGGCCCGAACCCGTCCGCGCGCGCCCTCCGCACCGCCACCTCGCCGATCAGCGACTGCGCCTCGAGCCGGATCCGGCGCGTGGCGCCGGCGAAGTCCTCGGTCTCGGCACGCGCGTCGCCCATGAAGGCCCCGGAGACGCGGCCCAGGGCCTCGCTCTCGCCGAGCAGCGAGCTCGTGCGCACCGACGCCGGGATGTCGGCCGGGAGAAGCACGCGGACCTCGCCGATCGCGGCGCTGACGTGGATCGGCGTCTCGCCCTCCGGGAACGTGGCGCGCGTCAGGTCGAGGCGCACCTCGCCGATGAACGTCTCGATGTCCATCGGTCCCGCCTGGATCGGCCCCGCCATCTCGATCTCGCCGAGGAACCGGTGGTCACGCAGCGCGCCGGGCGCCCACGCCCAGCCGGGCGCGCCCCAGGAATGGGACACCCGCGCGCGCCACGGGTCCTGCGACGTGCCGGCGCTGGACCACGCTCCCGAAGACCATCCGGAGGCGGCTGATTCCGAGGCCCCCGTCGGTCCAGCCGGCCCGGCCGGTCCACCGGGAGCGGCCTGCCCGACGCCGGGCGGTCCCCATCCGGCGCGAGGAGCGGCGCGCCGCCTGTTGCTCGCGTCCCACACGAGCCACAGCCCGAAGCCGACGATAAGGAGCGGCCAGATCCAGCCGAGAGCCTGCGAGAGCCCGGAATCGGCGCCGAGCGTGCCAAGCAGCACGAGGACCCCGACCACCATGAGCACGAGCCCGAGGATTTCTCCCGTCGACCGCATGCCGAAATGCTACCCGTCCGGGTCGGCCGCGTCAGTGTCTCCCGGCACGCGCCGCATCTCCCGCCACGCGCCGCATCTCCCGCCACGCGCCGCATCTCCCGGCACGCGCCGCATCTCCCGCCACGCGCCGCATCTCCCGGCGATCCCGATCGACAGCATCCTCATTCACGCCGCGCGACCCGGTCCGGCCGGCGCGTTCCGTCACTTCGGCGGTGCGCGGAACTCGACGTGGCCGCAGCGGGTGCACGCGTACACCTCGAGCGCCAGCTTCTCCTCGCCAAGCTCGGCCCACTCGCCGAAGGTCGGCTTCCAGCCGCCGGATGTCCCCCCGGCCCGGAACTCCTCGACGCCCATCGAGTGAGCGGATTCCCGCACCGCAGGCACATCCACGCCGCGTCGGGATCGGCTTCCGGTTCGTGCACGCGTGTTTCCGCCTGCCTTCAGATCCGGTCGAAGCGCGCCTGGAAGAACCGCAGGTACTTCGGCTCGTACGTCATGCGCAGCCCGCGAACCTGGTCGCGCTTCGCGTACAGCTCGGCGACCGACTCCCACGTCACGTCCATGTGCGCCTGCGTGTAGACGCGCCGCGGCAGCGTCAGCCGCACGAGCTCGAGCTTCGGGTAGTTGTGGTCGCCGGTCTTCGGGTTCCGTCCGGCGGAGACGACGCCGCGCTCCATCGACCGCACGCCGGAGTCCATGTACAGCTCCGCCGCGAGCGTCTGCGCCGGGAACTCGTCCTGCGGGATCTGGGGGTAGAACCGCTTCGCGTCGAGGAAGATCGCGTGCCCGCCGATCGGCAGCACGATCGGGACGTCCTCGTCGATCAGGTGCCGGCCGAGGTACTCGACCTGCCCGATCCGGGCGCGGATGTGATCCTCCCGGACGGACTCCTCGATGCCCCGGGCCATCGCTTCCATGTCGCGGCCGGCCATGCCGCCGTACGTATGGAGCCCCTCGTAGACCACGACCAGGTTGCGGGCCTCGTCGAAGAGCTCGTCGTCGTTCATCGCCAGCCAGCCGCCGATGTTGACGAGCGCGTCCTTCTTGCCGCTCATCGTGCAGCCGTCGGTCAGCGCGCAGAACTCGAGCAGGATCTCCGCGACGGATCGCTCGGAGAAGCCCGGCTCGCGGACCTTGATGAAGTACGCGTTCTCGACGGCACGCGTCGCGTCGAGGATCACGCGGATCCCCTTCGAGCGGCAGTACTCGCTGACCGCCCGCATGTTCTCCATCGAGATCGGCTGGCCGCCCGCCATGTTCACCGTCGCGGCGACCGAGACGTACGGGATGCGATCGGCGCCCACCTCGTCGACAAGCCGCTGCAGCTTGCCGAGGTCGACATTGCCCTTGAACGGGTGCGTCGACGTCGGGTCGTGCGCCTCCTCGACGATCACGTCGTGGAACGTGCCGCCCGCGAGCTCCTGGTGGAGCCGCGTCGTCGTGAAGTACATGTTCCCCGGCACGTGGTCGCCGGCCTTCACGAGGATCTGGCTGAGGATGTGCTCCGCGCCGCGACCCTGGTGGGTCGGGACGAGATGCCGGTAGCCGTAGTAGGTCCGGACGGCGTCCTCGAGGTGGTAGAAGTTGCGGCTCCCGGCGTACGCCTCGTCGCCGAGCATCATGCCGGCCCACTGGTAGTCCGACATCGCGGACGTCCCGGAGTCGGTCAGCAGGTCGATGAAGACGTCGTCACTGCGAAGCAGGAACGTGTTGTGGCCGGCATCGGCCATCGCCTTCGCGCGCTCGGCGCGGCTCAACAGGTGGATCGGCTCGACCACCTTGATCCGGAACGGCTCCGCCCACGACCGGTGCCGCGGCATCCGGCGACCCCCAGGTCGGGGCTCGAGCATCGGATCGACGGAATCGGTGGTGGCCACGGGTGACCTCCTGCGGATCCCGGCGCGCGCGCGCCGACGTCCGGCATCGTAGCGCGTGCGGATGCGCGGACCCTCAGCGCGATGGCCCCGGCTCGACCTGCCGTTCGAGCTGCTCGCCCAGCTCCTCGGTGCGCCGGAACGCCGCCCAGACCGCCTCGGACAGGACCGTCCGCAGCCGCCCCGACTCGAGCTCGTGGAGCGCCGCGGCGCTCGTCCCGCCCGGTGACGTGACCATGTTCCGAAGCTCGGCCGGGTGCATCCCGCTCGACTTCGCGAACAGCGTGCTGCCCTCGAGCGTCTCGATGACGAGGTCGTGCGCGATATGGCGTGGGAAGCCGAGATGGACGGCGGCGTCGATCAGCGCCTCCATGACGAGGAACACGTAGGTCGGCCCGGTGCCGCTGACCGCGGTCGCCATGGCGACCATCCGCTCGTCGTCGACGGAGAGCTCGGCGCCGAGCGCGGCCAGGAGCGTCGACGCCTGCTCGCGCTGCTCCGGCGTGACCTCCGGCGTCGCGTACCAGACCGTCATCCCCTTGCCGAGCCGTGCGGGGGTGTTCGGCATGCTCCGAACGATCTCCCGGTGACGCAGCACGGTCGACAGGGCCGTGGTCGTGGCACCCGCGATGATGCTGATGACGAGCTGACCGTCCCGCAGGCTGCCGCCGAGCTCGCGTCCGACACGGGCGAGCATCTGCGGCTTGATGCCGAGCACGACGACGTCCGCGCCCGAGATCGCCTCGAGGTTCGACGCGCACACCCGGATCCCATAGTCGCGCTCGAGCTGCGAGCGCCGATCCGGACGCGGATGACTCGCAACGATCTGCGACGGCTCGACCTGCTGCCCGCGCAGGAGGCCGGCGATCATCGCCTCCGCCATGACGCCCGAGCCAACCGTGGCGATGGTGCGGTTCACGAGTGGTGACATCGGCGGCAGTATCGCAGATCGCGGACGGGGTCAGGAGTCGGGCAGCGGGATCCACGCCTCGGTCGGGGCCTCGTCGACGAACCCGCCGGGGTCGAACAGCTCGGCAAGCATGGCGATTCCCTCGATCACGCGGGGACCGGGCCGGCTGAAGTACGAGCGGGCGTCGAGTGCGAACACCTCCCCGTGGCGGACCGCGCGCAGCTCGTGCCAGCCCTCGGGCCGCCGGACGTGCTCCCAGGCATCGGCCGTCTCGCGAGCGTCGAGGCCGCACGGGACGAGCAGGATCTGCTCCGGATCGACCTCAGCGACGGCTCCCCACGTCGTCGGCAGCGACCGATCTCCCTCGGCGCCCAGCACGTCCCAGCCGCCGGCCCGCCGGACCTGTTCGGGGACCCAGAGCCCGCTCGCGTACGGCGGATCGAGCCACTCCACCGCGACGACCCGGCGCGCCCGAATCCCCTCCGACCGTCTCCGCTGGACCTGAGCCTCGATGGCCCCGAGCCGCTCGCGCAGCAGTTCGACGAGGCCGATCGCCTCGTCCTCCGCCGACGTCATCGCGCCCACCGTCGTGATCGTGTGGAGGATCCCCTCGATCGACGTCGGCTCGAGCGAGACGACCTCCGCCTCGGAGCCCCACGACCGCAGCGCCTTGACGACGTCGGCCCTGGCGATGCCGCACGACCCGCACTCCTCGTCCGTGAGGACGAGATCGGGCTCGGCGGCGCGAAGCGCGTCGAGGTCGAGGCGACCGACCGATGGACGTCCGCGGCGCGCCGACGGCGAGCCGCCCCCGGAAACCGGTGCCGCCGCCTCGTCGCCGGGCGCCGCCGAACGGGCGACGACCGGAACCGCCGTCACCTCTGGTGGGTGATCGCACCCGTCGCTCCGGCCCACGAGCTCCTCGTCGAGCCCCAGCGCGCACACGATCTCGGTGGCCGACGGGAGCAGCGACACGATCCGCATCGCCGCAGTGTACGCAGGCGCGGCGCCGCGGATCCGGGGCCGCGGTTCGCGACGAAGCGACGACCGGAGCACGCCGCGAGGACCCGACGACGTGACCCCCCGAGCACGCCGAGAGGCCCCGACGTGTGACGCCGGGGCCTCGGGAGCGACGCCGGCCGACACGAGCGCCGCGGCCGCGAACCGCCCGGTCAGGCCGGGCGAACGTGGCCGAGGATCAGGCCGGCTTGAGCGAGTTCACCTGTGCGCGGGCCGCGTCCTTGTCGGTGTACCAGAGCGCGTTGAGGGGGGTGTACGCGGTCCACTCGGCGGGGACGGAGTCCTCCGCGAAGATCGCGTTCACCGGACACTCCGGCTCGCACGCGCCGCAGTCGATGCATTCGTTCGGGTCGATGAAGAGCGTACGGTCGATACCCTCGTCGAAGTGGATGCAGTCCACGGGGCAGACCGAGACGCAGGCCTGGTCCATCACATCGACGCACGGTTCGG
>JAJYGO010000102.1 GCA_021785115.1 Chloroflexota bacterium
CCGGCCCCCGGTCTCGTACACGAACGCGCTGAAGCGCACGCAGATCGCCCGGTACGGGTACGCCGACACGCGCACCGCCGACTACGAGGAGGACCACCTGGTCCCGCTCGAGCTGGGCGGCGCACCATCGGACCCGCGCAACCTGTGGCCCGAGCCGTACAGCGACAGCCTGTCGGACGGGCGCCCCACCGGGGCCCGGGTGAAGGACGGCTTCGAGACCACCCTCAAGCGGGCCGTCTGCGTGGGCACGATCACCCTGGCCCGGGCCCGTGCCGAGATCGGGGACCACTGGGTGCACGCCTTCTACGGCATCCCGCTCGCGAGCGGGATGACGACGGCGACCGTCCCGGTCGGCGCAACCCCGACTCCCCGGCCGACCCCAGGGGCCACCGGGTCCGGCACGCTGTCGGTCCGCTTCGTGGCCCTGCCCGACCCGGCCATCGCGGGCTCGCCGGCCGAGATGACCGCGAGGACGTCTCCCGGCGCCGTCTGCTCCGCCCGGGTCACCTGGCCTTCGGGCACCGTGTCGACCGCGCAGGGGCTCCGGCCCACCCCCACGGCTGGCGCCGACGGCCTCGTCGCCTGGACCTGGAACGTCGCGGCGAACACGCGGCCCGGGACCGCCACCGCCGCGGTGACCTGCCGCCTGGGCACCTCGGCCAGCGTCACCGCGCACTTCCCGGTGCAGTGACACGGCACCCGGCGATGACCGCGGGTGAGCAGGCGGACGGAGCAGCCAGACGGGGACGGCACCTCGCGCGGCGCACCCCACCGCCCGCTCAGCCCGGCAGCACCCGGCGCAGCGCCCGCAGCGCGTTGGCGCCCATCACCGCAGCGACACTGTCGTCGTCCACGCCGGCGGCGAGGAGCCCATCGGTCACCCGCGGCATCCCCGCCGCGTCGATCACGGTGCGGAGCGCGCCGTCCATGTCGCTGCCGATCGCGACGTGGTCAGGGCCCAGCTCGTCGATCGCGAAGCGGAGGGCATCGACGAAGTCGCGCACCGAGTCGCCGCCGAGGAGCTGCGCGGCGGCGGTCACGCCCACCACGCCGCCTGCCTCCGCCACGAGCCGCGCATCGGCCACGCACACGTTGCGCGTGGCGGCCGAGTAGCGGCGCCAGCGGCTCCGGCCCCCCGCCCGCTCCACGAAGCCCGTGTGGCTGAGCACCGGCGGGACCGTCGCGAGGTCAACCACGTCACGGATCGTGCGTGACGACGCATGGGCGAGGTCGACGAGCACGCCGACGCGCTCGGCCTCGGCCAGCGCCAGTCGCCCCAGCGGCGCCAGCCCGGCGGCGCGCCGGCCCGTCCCGGACCCGGCCATCGCGTTGTCCATGACGTGCGCCAGCGACAGCATCCGGACGCCCATGGCCTGCAGCCGCGCGACGTTGCGGGGATCCCCCCGCAGCGCCTGCGCGCCCTGGACCCCGATGAACGCACCGACCGGCCCCCCGGGCGCCAGCACGGCGTCGAGATCGGGACCGGTCCGGACGACGCGGAAGGCACCCCCGGAGGCGGCGGCCCAGCCGTCGATGCGGCCCGCAAACTCGCGGACCAGCGCAAGGTCGGAGCGGAGTGCGCGCAACGGCACGCCCAGGCCGAGGAACTGGATCGCCGACAGCGTGCCCCGCAGGTCGGGGAAGCGCGTCGCGATCGACATCCCGACCAGGCGGACACCGCCGGCACGCAGCCGCGGCAGGTCCACGTGCCCGCGCCCCGCGGGCTCGAGGAAGGTGCGCCGGAAGAGGACGGTGCCCACCAGCAGGTCCACCACCGGGAGCTGCCGATGCAGTTCGAGGGCGCGCTCCGAGACGGGCCCGCCCGCGTCCCGGGTCGTGCGCAGGAGCACCGCCTCGACCGCGCGCGCGATCATCGGCCGCCCCCGCCACGGGGCCCCGCCGACAGGTCCGGTGCTACGATGCAGGGCCCCGATCCCGGCACTGTCCCCCGCATGCCTTCACCGTACACCGCCGCCCGCCGAGGCAGGAGCGTCGTGCGCTCGTCCGGTTCATCGTCCCGCGCCGACGGGGCCGCCCTCCCGACCCGGGCCGCGGCCGCCATCCCGGCCGAAGCTGCTCTCCGCGCCGCCGGCCTGCAGGCCGGAGTAGCCCTCCTCGCCGCCGGGCTTGCGACCGCGCTCCTGGCGATCGGCTGGCTGGCCTTGCCCGTGCGCGCGCTCGCGGACGCGGTCCCCACCGCGGCCCCGACCCTCCTCGACGCGGTGGACCACTGGTCGTTCGATCCGACCATCCAGGTGCCGGCCATCCTCTCGGCGCTCGCCTACCTCTACGGGGTCCGTCTCGTCCGGGCCCGCCACCCCGGCAACCCGGTCCCCCTCGCCAGGACCCTCGCCTTCCTGGGCGGGCTGGTAGTGATCGAGATCGCCACCCAGGGGCCCATCGACTACTACGAGGCCACGCTCTTCTCCGTCCACATGGCACAGCACCTCCTCCTGATGATGGTGGCCGCGCCGCTGCTCGTGATGGGCGCCCCTATCACCCTGCTGCTGCGCGTCGCGCCACCGGACGTCCGGAACCGCCGGATCCTCCCGCTCCTGCACAGCCGTCCGCTCCGCGTGCTCACGCACCCGCTGGTGGCCTCCGCCATGTTCGCCGGCGCGCTCTGGGTCTCCCACTTCTCCCCCATCTACGAGCTCGCCCTCGAGAACGACACCGTCCACAACTTCGAGCACCTCGCCTTCCTGGTCGCCGCCCTGCTCTTCTGGTGGCCCATGGTGGGTCGGGACCCGGGGCCCTGGCACCTGTCGCCCCCGGTGCGCCTCGCGGCGATGCTCCTCCAGATGGCCCAGGGCGCCTTCCTGGGCGTCGCGATCATGAACGCGCGGGCCCCGCTCTATGCGCACTACGCCGACCTCCACCTGGCGTGGATCCGCGCCATCGACGATCAGCAGCTGGCGGGGGCGATCATGTGGGGCGCGGGCGGGGTCGGCTTCCTCGTGCTCAGCCTGCTGGTCTTCTACGAGTGGATGCGGACCGAGGAGCAGGCGGCGGCGCGTGTGGACGCCCGGCTCGACCGGGAGGCACGGGCCGCGGCGTCGGCTGCGCTCACGGCGTCGGCTGCGCTCACGGCGTCGGCTGCGCTCACGGCGTCGGCTGTGCCCACGGCCGAGACGGAGGAGGCCGCGCCCGCCGAGGACGCCTGAGCCGCGTCAGGCGGTGGCGACGCCTCGCCCGCCGAACAGTCGCAGCTGCCGCGCGAACACGTAGCCCAGGGCCACCGGGATCCACACGTTGAGGACGCGGTAGGCGAGCGTCACGAGGATCGCGACCGCCGGCGGCACCCCGAGGCTCACGAAGACCAGGGCCATCGCGCCCTCCACCGCGCCGATCCCGTCGGGCACCACGGCGACCACGAAGAAGACGATGCTGGCCCCGAGCCCGGCGATCACCACGTCGGGCCGTGGCTGCAGCCCGAAGGCCAGGAAGAGCGCCGCCAGGCTGAGGGCATTGACCAGGTGGAGCCCGAGGCTGAAGCCCAGCGCGGTGCCCACCGAGCGCGGATGACGGGGCACCGCCGCCGCGGCGTCGGCGAAGTGCTCGGCGCTCCGGTGCACCCACGCCTCCGGGACCAGCTGGCGACGGCCGGCGATCCGACCCGCGCGGTTCACCAGCGCCTGCGCGATGCGCAGGAGCCGGTCGAGCAGGCCGGGCCGGACGGCGGCGAGGACGAGGGCGCCCACCAGGACGGCCACGAACGCCGTGAAGATGGCGGCGCCCGCGGAGTCGTAGGGGGCCAGGCGGTCACGGACGGCCAGGGCCAGGATGCCGGCGCCCACGAACGGCAGCGACGCCACCAGGTCGATGGCGGTGACCACGATGGATCCAGCGGCGGCGCGCGGCCCCGACTGGCCGTGGGCGTTGGCGTCGTCGATGAAGACGACCAGGGCGGTGGCCCCCGCCAGGGGGACCACGGTCTTCAGGAAGATGGAGGCGAAGAGGACCTTGACCATGCGACGGGCCGCCGCCTCCACGCCGACCGCCCGGAAGCCGTGGTGGTAGAGGCCGCCGTAGAGCGCGAAGCAGACGGCCTGGAGGCCGATCGCCACGGGGATCCAGCCCCACTGGGCGTGCGACAGGTCGAGGCGCTCCGCCGAGGGGCCGACGAACTCGCTCGCCGCGTAGACCAGGAACGCGGCAAAGAGCGCCGTGACCAGCAGCTGGCGGCGCGAGGGCCACGCCCGCACGGGCTGGATGGCGATCTCCGTGGACACGGAGGCACGGGCGGCCACCAGGCCGCCGTCGCCGGCCTCGGCCGTCACCGCGCCCGGTCGACCGAGGGGCCGTCGCCGATCAGCGCGGCCAGGTGCGCGGGCAGGGGCATGCCGTCAGCCGCAGCGTCCGGGGACGGTGGCCCGAGCACGGTGCGGACCGGGATGACGCCCGCCCACACCGGCAGGCCGAGATCACCGGGATCGTCGGACGGTGGTCCCGTCCGCACCTTCGCGGACGCCTCCACGATCGGGATCGCGACCACGTGCGTCTGGCGCAGCTCTGCCTCGCTCGGCTGCCGGGCATCGGCCCATCGCCCCGGCGCCACGTGCTCGACGATGGCACGCAACCCGTCCAGCTTCTCGCGCCGGGACCGCACCAGGCGCCCACGGCCGAGCACCACCGCCGATCGGTAGTTGACGGAGTGGTGGAACGACGAGCGGGCCATCACCCAGCCGTCGACGAGCGTCGCCTCGACGCATGCCTCAGCGCCGGCCCGCAGGTGGCGCATGATCCGGCTGGCCGGCAGCCCGTGCAGGTAGAGCGTGTCGTCGATCCGGCCGTGCAGCATGGGCACCACGAACGGCGTCCCGTCGATCGAGAACGCCACGTGGCACAGCGGCGCCTCGTCGAGGATCGCGTGCACGAGCGCGCGGTCGTAGGAGGCGCGGTCCTCGCGGCGGACCTGCGTGCGCGCGGTGACGGGGAACGACCCGACCGGCAACGACCCGACCGTCGCGGACGGGGCGGACGGCGCGGACGGGGCGGACGGCGCGGACAGACCGGCGACGGGGTCGGAACCGGGGGGAACGGGACGGCGCGGCATCGCGCGGACGGTACCAAGCCCCGCCGGATCCGGCAAGGCGGGCCCGCATCAGGGCGGCCGCCGGGCCGAAGGGCCGCAGCGCCGGATCACCGCAGCGCCGGATCAGGATCTCAGTGCCCGAGCAGCAGGGTGCTCCTGAGCCGCGCCCGGGCCTCAGTGCCCGAGCAGCAGCTCCATCCAGGCCTGTAGCGGGGTCGGAGGCGGCGCCGCGGACGGGTCCGCCCCCAGGGGCGTGATCGCCGGGGGCGGCGGCGCGCCGGGCTGCAGTGCGAACACCTGCTCGTGGGGCTTCCCGTACCCGTAGGCGCGAGCCTCGAGTGACAGGAACGCCGGGGACTGGATCACCGCGAGCTCAGCCTGCTGCTGGACCACCTGCTGGGCGAGTGTCGCGTCCTGGGCCCGCAGCGCGGCGGCCTCGACGCCGACCTGGTTCGACTGGGCGATGGCCCGCCCGAACACGAGAACCAGCCACGCGACCACGGCGATGCTCGCCACCAGCGCGATGGTGCGCCGGTCCAGCCCCGCCACGCCGAGCCTGGGCTGCACGGCCGCGGCCGCGGTTCCGGAGGTCGCCGGCTCTCCGACGGATCGCGCGGACGCCGCCGCGGAGTCGCTCTGTTCTGGCGTGCGCTCGTCGGTCATCGCGCCTCGCACCGTAGCTGCGCCGGGCGGCGCTGTCAAGCCACTGCGCCGGTCGGCACCGACTGTGCCCGTGGGTTCGATCCCCCCCGCCGGTCGGCAACCACTGCGCCCGTGGGTTCGATCCCCGGCTCACGCCTGACTCCCGCGGTCTGGTGGAACAGATCGGCTACTGCACGCCGGCCGTGCGTCAGCTCACCGGCCCGAGCGAGGTCCGCTATCGCACGCCCGCCGTGCGTCAGCCGAATCCGCCGGAACGAGGTGGGCTACTGCACGCCGGCCGTGCGTCAGCCGGGCATCCTGGACGACCTTCGCTATCGCTCATCACACGGGCCCTACGGGCACGAGCGAGCCTCCTCCTGACCATCCGCGGTCCCGGTCGCGCCGCGGTGCCGCACGAATCGGGCTCCGAGAGTGCCCGCCACAGGGGTGCCGCATGCGCGGCGACCGCGTAAGGCTCGCCTGGCGTGCAATAGCCAGGAACAGCCGGCGGACGAGGCGGACGAGAAAGACGAGGCGGACGAGGCGGACGAGAAAGACGAGGCAGAGGAGGCGGACGAGAAAGAAGACGGGCCGTCGGCGCGAGCCCACGCCGGCGGCGGAAGGAACAGCAGCGGGTCGGCGTCGGAAGAAGCGGCCGGCGGCGGGAGGCGGCGGGCCAGCCGCGCGCGGCAACGCCCGGTCCGGAGGCAACCGGCCGGCGGCGCGAGGCAACGATCGGGGACGGGAGGAAACCCACCCGAGCAGTCGTCGTGCTTGCGGCCGGCTGCTACACTGCCGACAGGAAACAGAACATCCGTGCTAGTACGGGAGCCAGCATGCGGTTGTACGCGCCATCGGCGGTATCGGACGTGCTCGATCGTCTGCTCGACGACCCGGTGGTGGCACGGGCGGTGACAGCGCATCGCGTGATCCCCGCGACGGAGGCCAGCTTCGCGCCGCTCCCCGGGTGGCTGGATGCGCGCCTTGCCGAGGGACTCGCGTCGGCAGGCCTGGACCGGCTCTGGTCGCACCAGGCCGCGGCGGTCGAGGCGCTCCACGATGGCAGGGACACCGTGGTGGTCACCCCCACGGCCTCCGGCAAGACGCTCTGCTACAACCTGCCGGTCCTGCAGGCGGTGGCGGAGGATCCCTCCGCCCGGGCGCTCTACCTGTTCCCCACCAAGGCACTCGGCCAGGACCAGGTCGCCGCCTTCCGGGAGCTGGCGTCGGCGTCCGGGCTCGACGTGGCGTGCGCCACCTACGACGGCGACACGCCGGCGCCGGTCCGCTCGAGCGTCCGCTCGGCCGGCCAGGTCGTGGTGACCAACCCGGACATGCTCCACGCGGCGATCCTGCCCCACCACACCAAGTGGTTCCAGCTCTTCGAGCAGCTGCGCTTCGTCGTGGTGGACGAGCTGCACACGTACCGCGGCGTCTTCGGCGGGCACGTGGCCAACGTCCTGCGCCGGCTGCTGCGGGTCTGCGAGCACTACGGCAGCCACCCGGTGATCGCCTGCTCGTCGGCCACCATCGGCAACCCCGCCGAGCTGGCCCGGCTCCTCACCGGGCGCGACCCGGTCTGCATCGACGAGAGCGGGGCCCCGGCCGGGGAGCGGCACGTGCTGGTGCTCGACCCGCCGTTGATCGACCCCGCGCTGGGGACCCGGGCGAGTGCCTTCCAGCTCGCCGAGCACGTGGCCCTGGCCTTCCTGCGGGCGGGCCACCAGACCATCGTCTTCGGCAGGTCGCGGGTGAGCGTGGAGCTGCTGCTGACGGCCCTGCGGGACGCGATGCGCGAGGGACGCGGACCGACCGACCGGGTCCGCGGCTACCGGGGAGGCTACCTGCCCACGGAGCGACGGGAGATCGAACGCGGGCTCCGCTCCGGCGACCTGCTCGGCGTGGTCAGCACCAACGCGCTGGAGCTCGGGGTGGACATCGGCCGCCTGGACGCCTCCGTCCTCCTCGGCTACCCGGGGTCGATCGCCGCCACCCGGCAGCAGATGGGGCGGGCCGGCCGTCGCGGGGAGACGAGCGTGTCGGTGCTCGTGGCCACCGCGGGCGCCGTGGACCAGTACGTCGCGACCCACCCGGAGTACGTGCTCGACTCGACGCCCGAGGAGGCGCGCCTGGATCCCGACAACCTGCACGTCCTGCTCGCGCACCTCCGCGCCGCCGCCTTCGAGCTGCCATTCCGAGCCGGCGAGCGGTTCGGGCCCGAGCCGGCGGACGAGCTTCTGGCCTTCCTGGCCGAGGAGGGGCACGTGCGCCAGGCCGACGACGGGCGCTGGTACTGGGCCAGCGAGAACTTCCCGGCCAGCGAGATCTCGCTGCGGAGCGCCGCGGACGAGAACGTCGTGATCATCGATACCACCGGCGATCGCCCCCGGGTGATCGGGGAGGTGGACCTCTTCGCCGCCCCCACCCTGGTCCACGAGGACGCCATCTACCTGCACGAGTCGCTGCAGTACCACGTGGACCGGCTGGACTGGGACGAGCGCAAGGCGTACGTGCGGCGGGTGGACGTGGACCACTACACGCAGGCGGACACCG
Source organism: Chloroflexota bacterium (assembly GCA_021785115.1). The sequence continues at coordinate 8,231 of JAJYGO010000102.1, forward strand.
CGGTCACCCTCAAGCCGCTCGAGCGCTTCGCCGCCGGCGCCGCGACCGCCTCGGAGCGGGCGCACGGCGAGGTGATGGTCAGCTCGCTGGCCACGATCTACAAGAAGCTGCGCCTCGAGACCGGGGAGAACCTGGGCTGGGGACGGATCCACCTGCCCGAGCTCGAGCTGCACACCACCGCCTACTGGGTGGCGCTCGACCCGGCGACCTTCGCGACCTGGCGCCGTGACGACCTGGACGTGGCCCTGGTGGGCGCCGGGCGCGCGCTGCAGGCAGTGGCGAGCGTGCTGCTGATGAGCGACCAGCACGACCTCGGCATGGTGGCGCAGGTCCGCTCCCCGCACTTCGCCCGGCCGGTGATCTACCTGTACGAGGGCGTACCGGGCGGTGTCGGGCTCGCGCCCCGCCTGTACGACCGCCATGCCGAGATGGTGGACGGCGCGCTCGACCTGGTGCGCCGCTGCCCATGCGAGGCGGGATGCCCGGCGTGCACGGGGCCGCGGCTGGAGACCGGCGGCGACGGCAAGGCCCTGGCCCGGCGCCTCCTGGCGACGCTGGCCGGCGAGCACGCCGCGTGACGGGACCCGGGCTCGACGGGACGAGCGCCGCCGGCGTGCCACCCGAGCTGGCACGCCCCGGCCGCACGCTGACCGGCATGGCGGACATCGGGACCCCACCGCGAAGTGGCAGCTCGTGGCCCGACGATCGCCTGCCCGCGCCGGCCCGGGTCTCGATGATCGGCCCCGGGGACCCGGATGGCTCCATGCCCCGCGGCGCGGCCGGCCTGGCGGCGCGCCTGGCCAGGTTCCGTGCGCTCGATCAGGCACCATCGCCCGCCTGCGACGGGGTCGGCTCCGGCACGGGCGCGGCCGCCCGTGGCGACCTCGCGCGCAATCTCGCCGAGGCGGTCGGGGGGGCCGTGGACCGCACGACCGCGGGGCGCGTGGTGCGGGTCGGTGCGACGGTGCCACTCGCCGCGCCGCTGGAGCAGCTCGGGGTGCTCCCCTATCCCGTCGACCCGGAGCGGCCCCTGGTCTGCCTCGACACGGAGACCACCGGACTTGGCACGGCCGCGGGCACGCTGGTCTTCCTGGTCGGCCTCGGCCGCTGGGACGGCCAACACCTGGAGGTCGAGCAGCTGCTGCTGCCGGATCACCCGGACGAGCCCGCGTTCCTCGCCTCACTGCGCGCAGCGATCCCGCCGGATGCCTGGCTCGTGACCTACAACGGGCGCGGGTTCGACTGGCCGCTCCTGGTGACCCGCTTCCGGCTGCACGGCGCTCCCCCGCCCGCCCACGCGGGGCACCTCGACCTCCTGCCGGTGGCGCGCCAGCTGTGGCGCCACCGCCTCGGCGACGCCCGGCTGGCCACGGTGGAACGCGGCGTCGTGGGCGTCGAGCGGGTGGACGACCTCCCGGGCGCGCTGATCCCCGGGCGCTACCTGGACTTCCTGCGCACCGGCCGGCCCGACCCGCTCCGCGCCGTCGTCGAGCACAACCGGCAGGACGTGATCTCGCTGGGTCTCCTGCTCGCGCACCTGGCCCTGCGGATGGCCCAGCCCTCGGCCCGGTCCGGCGAGCACCCCGGTGATGTCGCCGCGCTCGGGCGCGCGTACGCCCGGCGGCGCCGCTTCGACGAGGCGGCAGAGTGCTGCACCACCGCCGTGGCCGCCGCCGAGGATCCCGTCCTGCGCGAACGGCTCGCCGCGGAACGAGCGCGCGTCCTCCGCATGGCGGGCCGACACGTGGAGTCGGCCGCCGCGTGGCGCGAGATCGCGTCCTCGGGCGGCCCGCTCGCCGCGGTCGCGTGGGTGCAGCTGGCCAAGCACCTGGAGCACGTCGGCCACGATCCGGCGGCGGCGCTGGAGGCGGCCGACCGCGCCCTGGCGCTGGTCGAACGGCAGCGTCTGCTCGGCCGGGACCTGCCGCGCCTGGAACGGGACCTCGCCCGGCGGCGCCTCCGGCTGCGGCGCCGCGTGGCG
>JAJYGO010000108.1 GCA_021785115.1 Chloroflexota bacterium
CCGTCCGTCGTCCTCACCCGGCCACGTTCTGCCGCGAAAGCACGTGGGTGGGGCTAGGTTCCGGCGGGCCTCAGTGATGGGGAGGTGTAGTTGTCGCCGGTGGGGAGGTGTAATTGTCGCCGAGCAAGACGAACGAGATCGCGAAGGCGGAAGCCTTCGACTACATCGAGGTGTTCTACAATCAGAAGCGACTACACTCGGCCATCGGTTACGAGAGCCCGGCCGAGCTGGAGAGGGCATTCACGGTGAGGCAGGCAGCTTAGATCAACTGTCCGCGAGACTGGATCAAGCGCACCCGGAGCGACACGACGGGAAGGACGTGCGACGCTGGTTCGATGGTCGGATCGCATACGAGATGCGGCTCTGGGACGCGCTCGAGCAGGGCCTGCTCGCGCCATTCCAGTACTTCGGCGTGAAGGACACCATCGACCTCGGCGACGTCGCCTGGAGCCGCGGCTGGGGTTACGATCGCGACGAGCTATCACGGCGTTACCTCGCCGACGGAGCCGACGCGCGCGTCCGCCTCGTCCTCCAGGAGCTGGAGCGCCGCGTCGTCGTTCCACGGCGCATGCGCGCGCTCGGGTTCTGCGTGAGCGTCGAGCATGCGCGCTTCATGGCCGAGTCCTTTACGAAACACGGCCTCGCGAGCGTCGCTGTCACGGGCGACACCCCCGGCGAGGAGCGCGAATCCGCAATCCGCCGCCTCGAAGACGGAGCACTCCAGGCGCTCTTCACCGTGGACCTCTTCAACGAGGGCATCGACATCCCGCGCGTCGATACGGTCCTGTTCCTGCGGCCGACGGAAAGCGCCACCGTGTTTCTCCAGCAGCTCGGCCGCGGGCTGCGCCTGCACCGGGAGAAGCCGTGCCTCACCGTGCTGGATTTCATCGGCAATGCTCGGCGCGAGTTCCGTTTCGATCGCCGCTTCCGTGCGCTGCTCGGGGGCACCACCCGCCAGGTCGAGCGGCACATCGAGCATGGCTTCCCTTACCTGCCGCCCGGCTGCGCGATGCAACTCGATCCCGAGGCGCAGCGCGTCGTGCTGGCGAACATCAGGGCAAATCTCGGCGCCGGTCGGAGGTGGCTCGCGGGGGAGCTGTCAGCTCTCGGATCGGCAGCAGGGCTCGAGACGTTCCTGCGAGAGACTGGCGTGGCGCTCACCGAGCTGTACGCGCAGAAGCGCAGCTTCACCTCGCTGCAGGAAGCGGCGTTCGGGATGCCGCGGCTCGACGACGAGGCGCGTGGCCTCCATGCTGGCCTCCGCGCCATTCTCCACGTGAATGACCCCGAGCGGCTCGCTTTCCTCCGCGCTCTCTCGGACGGCATGGACCCGCTGCCTCCCGTGACACCGCGAGGCGACCGCGTGGCGGCGATGATCGCCGCGGCGCTCCTCGATTGCCGGCAGCCATCCCAGGCGTACGAGCAGCTGGCCATCGCGCGGCGTACCGAGACGTTCCGGCGAGAGCTGGCGCAGCTCGTGGACGTCCTCGAGGACACGCGGCGCGAGGTCGTGTCACCGTGGGTGGACCCGAAGCGGCTCCGCCCCGCACCGCTGTATGTGCACGGTCGGTACCGTCAGGAGGAGATCCTGGCGGCGCTCGGCGTCGTGCGCGAGGCGGGCATCCCGCGGCTGCAAGGGGGCGTCTTCTTCATCGAGGATGAGAACCTCGACCTGCTGTTCGTCACGCTCAAGAAGTCCGCGGCGGGATTCACCCCGACCACGATGTACCGCGACTATGCGCTGTCGCCGACGCGATTCCACTGGGAGACGCAGAATGCGGCGCACCCGGCGAGCGGTGCCGGCCGCCGATACCTGGAAAAGACGAGCACGGTTCTTCTCTTCGTTCGCGAGGCGCAAGAGCAAGCCAATGGAGTGGCCGAGCCCTATTGGTTTCTCGGGGCCGTCACGCTCGACTCTGCCGCCGGCGAGCGCCCGATCCAGATCGTCTGGCGGCTCGCGACGGCCATGCCGGGCCACCTGTACCAAAAGGCGACGGTGGCGGCCGGCTAGGAATCGAGTCGGGGCCCGGTTCGTGTCGCGGCCACGAGGTTGGAGATCGCCCGCACGCCTCGGCGTCGCCTGCCGCGGCTCAGGACCCGCGCCTCAGGACGCTCACGCAGTTGGTGACCCCGGAACCGCCCATGTTGTACGTGACGCCCACCTCCGGCTTCTTCTTCGAGGGGACCGCGCCGATGGGCGCTCCGACGAGCTGCTTGTAGACGAGCGCGTGCATCGAGACGCCCGTCGCGCCCACCGGGTGCCCCTTCGCCTTGAGGCCGCCCGAGAGGTTCACGGGGCAGCGGTCGTCGCGCGTGAAGCGCCCTTCGAGGTAGTCGCCGCCCGCCCGGCCGTCGCGGGAGAGGCCGAGCGCCTCCGTCGCCAGGACCTGCGCGATGCTGAAGCAGTCGTGCACCTCGGCGAGGTCCACGTCGGCGATCCCGATCTTCGCCTCCGTGAACGCGCGCCGCACCGCCTCCTTGCCGGCGGCGTACTCGTGGGCGCTCTTCCTGACGGCGATGGGGAGCCGCTCGTTCACGTGGCCGATGCCGGCGATCTCGACCGCCCTCTTCCCGGCGCGCCTCGCGTCCTGGGTGTTCATGATGACGACCGCCGCGGCCCCGTCGGTCACGAGCGAGCAGTCGTGCAGCCGGAGCGGCGCGGCGATGACCGGGTTCTTCTCGGGCGGGAGCGCCAGGATCGCGTCGGCGCTGAAGAGGCCCAGCTTGTCGCTGGGGCCGCCCTTGCCGAAGTGCGCGAGCGGGTTGTCCACGCCGTTCCGGTACCCGAGCGCCGCCACGCTGGCGAACATGCGCGCCAGCCGCGCGTCGTCGATCCCGTACTGGGCCTGGTAGCTCTTCGCCATCAGCGCGAAGAGGCCGGGGAAGGTCACGCCCTTCCCGCCCTCCTCGGGCCAGTAGGAGCAGGTGGCGAGGGCGTGCGTGACGCCCTTGGTGTCGAGCAGGTTCATCTTCTCGACGCCGACCACGAGCGCGACCCGGGCGCGGCCCGACTCCACCGCGTAGAGCGCGTCGTAGAGCGCCACCGAGCCGGACGCGCACGCGTCCTCGCAGCGCGTCATCGGCTTGAAGCGGAGGCCGACCGGGTCGATCTCGGTGGCGACCGCGGCGAGGTGCTCCTGGTTGGCGAGCAGGCCGGGCGCGCACGCCCCCAGCCACACGCCGTCCACCTCGCGGCCCTCGACGCCCGCGTCGGCGAGGGCGCCCTTCCCCGCCTCGACGACGAGGTCGTGGATGGACGCGAGGTCCGTCACCTTCCCCGTCTCGCGATCCTTGCGCACCAGCGCGCCGAACTTCGAGTTGTACGCACCGATGATGCTGACCTGGCTCATGATGACCTCGCGTCAGTGTGAGGGACGGAGCTGGCAGAGCTCCGTCACGACGGCGTGTGAGCTGCCCGGATCGACGAACGCGACCAGCGCGCCGTGCGCGCCCCGCCGCGGCGCGCGGTCGATCATCTTGACCCCCATCGACTCGCAGTGGCGGATCGCCGCCACGAGGTCGTCCACCTCGTAGGCCACGTGGTGGAGCCCGGGGCCGTGCTCCTCCAGGAAGCGGGCGATCATCCCGTCCCCGATCGGCTCGAGGAGCTCGATCTTCGACTCGCCGATCTGGAGGAACGCCACCTTGACCCCGTACTCCGCCACCTCCTCGATCCCGGTCAGCGCCAGGCCGAGGATGTCACGGTAGAAGGGAATCGTCTCCTCGATCGAGCGGACCGCGACGCCGAGATGATAGATCTTCTTCAGCATCGCGGGTCACCCCAGGTTGCCGGCGATCTGGAACGCGCACCCCGTCGCCCTCTTCACCTCGTCGAGGGATGACGCGAAGGGGGAGAGCTCGACCAGGGTCAGGCCGGCGGCGGGATCGATCCTGAACACCGCGAGGTCGGTGACCAGCATGTCGATGCAGCCCTTGCCGGTGAGCGGCAGCGTGCAGCTCTCCAGGATCTTGGGTGAGCCGTCCTTGGCGGTGTGCTCCATCGCGACGATGAGCCTCTTCGCGCCGTAGGCGAGGTCCATCGCGCCGCCCGGTCCCTTCACGAGCTGGCCGGGGATGACCCAGTTCGCGAGGTCGCCCCGGCGGCTCACCTGCATGCTGCCGAGCACCGAGATGTCGACGTGGCCGCCGCGCACCATGCCGAACGACTCGGAGGAGTCGAAGAAGCTGGCGCCCGGGATGGTGGTGACGGTCTGCTTGCCGGCGTTGATCAGGTCGGCGTCGAGGCGCCCCTTCTCCGGGAACGGCCCCATGCCCATGAGCCCGTTCTCGGAGTGGATGGTGACGTGGATGCCCTCCGGCACCATGTTGGCGATGAGCGTGGGGATGCCGATGCCGAGGTTGACGTAGTCGCCGTCCTTCAGCTCCTTCGTGATCCGCCGCGCGATCCACTCGCGCCGCTCGTTGCTCTTGAACCCCACGGTGCTGCCCGCCACCGTCGCGATCTCGATGGGCTTCTCGTACCGCTCGCCCTTCACGATGCGCTGCACGAAGACGCCGGGCAGGTGGACCTCGTCGGGATCGATCTCGCCCGGCGCGACCAGCTCCTCCACCTCGGCGACGGTGACCCTGGCGGCCTTCGCGCAGAGCGGGTTGAAGTTCCGGGCGGTCTTGTTGAAGACGAGGTTGCCGGCCGTGTCGCCCCGCTGCGCCTTCACGATCGCCAGGTCGGTGGTGATGCTCTCCTCGAGCACGTACTCCTTGCCCCCGAACCTCTCGGTGCGCTTCGACTCCGCGAGCGGCGTCCCGAAGGCCGTCCGCGTGTAGAAGGCCGGGATGCCGGCGCCACCGGCCCGGAGCTTCTCGGCGAGCGTCCCCTGCGGCGTCAGCTCGAGCTGCAGCTCGCCGTCGAGGTACTGCCGCTCGAAGATCGGGTTCTCCCCGACGTAGGAGGCGATCATCTTCTTGATCTGGCGCGTCTGGAGCAGCAGCCCGAGGCCGACGGTGGGCAGCCCGGCGTTGTTGCTGACGACCGTGAGCCCCTTCACCCCGGCGCCCTTCAGCGCCAGGATCAGCTTCTCCGGGATGCCGCAGATGCCGAACCCCCCCGCCGCGATCGACATCCCGTCGAAGACGACGCCGCGGAGCGCTTCCTCGGCCGACGCGAACACCTTGTTCATGTGCTGCTCCTCTCCGGCTCCTCGAGCCGCCATGGGGCCCCGAGCAGCGGCTCGAGGCGAAGTGATCCAGCGTGACGCATCACGACAGGTAGCTCTCCACCAGCGCCGGATCGCGGCGCAGCTCCGCGGCGGGCCCGGACAAGACGATGCGCCCCTGCCGCAGCACGCAGCCGTCGTCGGCGATCGCCAGCGACAGCAGCGCCACCTGCTCGACCAGGATGACGGTGACGCCCTGATCCGCCAGCTCGCGGAGCGAGCGCAGGATGAGCGAGACCACCTGCGGCGCCAGCCCGAGCGACGGCTCGTCGAGCAGGAGCAGCTTCGGGTTCATCACCATCGCCCGCGAGACGGCGAGCATCTGCTGCTCCCCGCCGGAGAGGCTCCCGCCAGCCGTCTGCGCGCGCTCGCGGAGCGCGGGGAATCGGGCGTACTCCCGCTTCACGGCCTCCTGGACCTCCGCCCGCGTCAGCGAGGGGACGTGGAGCGCGCCGAGCCTGAGGTTGTCCTCGACCGAGAGCGAGGGGATGATCTGGCGGCCCTGGGGGACGTGGACCAGGCCCCGCCGCGCGAGCACGTGCGCCGGGATCCCGGCCGTGTCCTGGCCGTCGAACTCCACGCGGCCGCCGACCGCCGGCAGCAGGTTCGAGATGACGCGCAGGAGCGTCGTCTTGCCGGCGCCGTTGGCGCCGATCACCGCCATCAGCCGTCCCCGGGAGGCCGCGAAGCTGATCCCGGAGAGGATCTCGAGCGAGCCGATGCGCGCCCCGACGTCGTGCAGGCGGATCATGGGGCCACCGACCGGGGATGGGCCGCCTCGACCGGGGCCGCGCCGAGGTACGCCTGGATCACCTTCGGGTCGCTGCGGATCTGCTCCGGCGTCCCCTCGGCGATCTTCCGTCCGTAGTCGAGGACCGTCACCCGGTCGCTCACCGACATCACGAACTCCATGTTGTGCTCGATGAGGAGGATGGTGACGCCGCTGTCGCGCAGGCGGCGGACCACCTCCGCGATCTCCCTCGCCTCGCTGGTGTTGATCCCGGCGACCGGCTCGTCGAGCAGCATGATCCGCGGCCGCTGCGCGATGACGCGCGCGATCTCCACCAGCTTGCGGTGGCCGTAGGAGAGCTCGTCGGGCCGCTTCGTCGCGTGCTGCGCGATCCCGAGGTACGCGAGGATGGCGCCGGCCCGCGCCCGATCCGCGTCGTCGTGCCGCTCGCCGCGGGCGAGCCAGCGGAGGAAGTCGCGCGCCAGCGCGCCGCGCGGGTGCTGGATCCCGAGCATCACGTTCTCGATCACCGTCAGGGCGCCGATGAGCTGCAGGTTCTGGAACGTCCGCGCCACGCCGAGCCGGGCGCGGCGGTGCGCGGGGACGTGCGTGATCTCGGCGTCGTCGAGCCGGACCTCGCCCGAGTCGGTGGCGGAGAGCCCGGCGATCATGTTGACCAGGGTCGACTTGCCCGCTCCGTTCGGCCCGATGACGGCGTGCACGCGCCCCGGCTCGACGCGGAGGGAGACGTCGGCGATCGCCGTCACGCCCGCGTAGCGCTTCGTCACCGCGTCGCACGCGAGCGTGGCGCCGGTGACGCTGTCGAGCGGCGGCGCGCACGCACCCGCCGCCTCCGCGGCGCAGGCGCCGGCCTCCGCCGGCGCTTGCGGTGCCGGCCGGCCGCGCCGGAACAGGCGCACCAGCCCGATCGCGCCCTCGGGGAAGAGCAGGAGGACGCCGATCAGGATGAGGCCCCGCAGCAGGAGCGCGATGTGCTGCAGCGGCGCGATCAGCTCCGCGATCCCCAGGATCAGGGCCGTCCCGATGAGCGGCCCCGTCGATCGCGCCAGGCCTCCGATGACGGCGGCGATGAGGAAGTCGAGCGTGAGCCGGAACCCGAACGCGTCGCTGCCGACGAACCCGTTCTGGTGCGCGAACAGCGCGCCGGAGACGCCCGCCAGGAGCGCGCTCACCGCGAAGGTGCCCGTCCGCCACAGTCCGACCGGGACCCCCACCGTCTGCGCGAACGCGTCGCTCTCCTTCATCGCGAGCATGACGCGGCCGCAGCGCGAGGAGTGGACCCAGTCGCTCACCACCTGGACGACGAGGAGCGCCGCGGCGGCGACCCACAGGAAGTAGGTCGGTCCCCGCGCCATGTTGCCGAAGTCGATCACCGGCAGCCCGACGAGCCCCATCGTGCCGCCGGTCAGCCCGACCCAGCGCTGCGCCGCGATCTCGACGATGTAGCCGAAGGCCAGGGTCGCCATCGCGAGGAACAGCCCGCGCGTCCGCCGCGCGACGAGCCCCACCGCGACGCCGGCGACGCCGGTCAGCGCGACGCCGATCGGGATGGTGATCCACAGCGGCCACCCCGCCTTGCCGGCGAGGATCGCGGACCCGTACGCGCCGATGGCGTAGAACCCCGCGTGCCCCAGCGACATCTGGCCGGTGAGGCCGAGCAGCAGCTCCAGCCCGATCACGGCGATCGCCGTGTACGCGAGCGACTGCGCGAAGTAGACGTAGAACGCGTTCGGCGAGACGAGCGGCAGCAGCAGCGCGATCCCCGCGATGAGCCCGTAGCGGAACACCCGGCCCCCCGGCGGCATCAGCGCACCTCCGCTCGCCGCTCCCCGGCCAGGCCGGTGGGGCGGAGGATGAGCAGCGCGAGCACCGCGAGCAGCGGGTAGAGGTCGCCGAAGTTGCTGTCGAAGTAGTTGGAGAAGGACTCGGCCAGGCCGAAGAGCACTCCCCCGGAGAGGATGGCGAAGGGGTTGGCGAAGCCGCCCACCGCGGCGACCGCCAGCCCCTTCACCGTGAACACCAGGCCCATGTGCGGGTGGACCAGCATGATGGGGCCCGCCAGCACGCCGGAGATGCCGGCCAGCGCCGAGGCGATCGCGAACACGACCACCACCGTGCGCCGCACGTCGATGCCGAGCAGCGGCGCCGTGCCGGGATTGAACGCGACCGCGTAGACCGCCTTCCCCCAGCGCGTCGCGTACAGGAACCAGTACAGCGTCGCGACGACGAGCACGGAGGCGACGATGACGGCGAGCTGCTCCGAGTAGACGCCGACCCCGAACAGCCGCAGCACGTGGTCCCGCGACGACGAGAAGAGCGGGGGCGAGTACTGGGCGCTCTTCCCCCACGCCAGCTCGGCCGTGTTCTGCAGGACGAGCGCGGCACCGGCGGTGGTCAGGATCCACGAGTACTCGCCGCCGCCGCGCAGCCCGAGCCGGTCCAGCGGCCGGATGCAGAGCCGCTCGAGCGCCCACCCGCCTCCGGCGAGCAGCAGCGCGACCACGGGGATGACCACGTACACGGGGACTCCCGCTCCCATCATGGCGAGCGAGAGGAACGCCCCGATCATGAGGAAGTCGCCCTGGCCGAAGTTCATCCTGTGCGTCGCGAGGTGCGCGATGTACAGCCCCTTCGCGGTGAGGGTGTAGATGGCCCCCATCGCGAGCCCGCTCACGACCAGCTGCAGGAAGTTCGGCCAGGTCATCCGCGCGTCCCTGCGCTACATCCGGACGACGCTGCCGTTCCGCCAGACGCCGAGGAACACGTCCTGCGGCCTCAGGCACTCGTGGTTCTGCGGGCCGAAGGGGTGGGCCGGCGTGGCCGAGACCGCCTTGATGCCGTCCACGTTCTCGATCGCCTCCCGGAGCTTCTTCGGATCGTTCGTGCTGGCGGTCTCGACCGCCTTCGCCACGATCTGGCCGGCGTCGAAGCCCAGCGCGGCGAGCACCGGCCAGCGGTACTCCTGCCCGTACTCCTTCCGCATCCGCGCGTCGAACGCCTTGGCGGCGGGCTGCGCGAGGTCGAGGGCCTGGCCCATCGCCGTCCCCTCCAGGTTCCTGGCGCCGACGATCTGCTCGACCTTCAGCGACGACAGGCCCCAGTTGCCGGCGACGGTCGGGTGGTAGTTGAGGGCCGACATCGGCCGGTAGGGAAGCTCGAACGACTCGTGGAAGTCGAGCAGGAGGTCGACCCCCGCGTCGCGCATCTTGAGCATCTGCGGGGTGAGATCGTTCACGCCGGGGGCGGCCGCCTCCTTCGCCGCGAGCTTGACGCCGCGGGCCTGCAGCCCCTCCTCGATCGACTTCGCCGCGAAGTTCCCGTATCCGGTGGTCGAGTGGATGATGCCGATCTTCTTGAACTTCTTGACCCCCCAGTCGAGGATCGCGTCGATCTGGAACTTCTCCACCATCGAGCACCGGAAGATGTAGCTCGGCTTCTGGTTGATGAAGTCGGTGGTGATGTTCGTGGCGATCGACGGGCCGGCCACGAGCGGGATCTGCGCGCGCTGCAGGACCGGCGCGAACGCCATCACGTTCCCGCTGCTCACGGTGCCCATCACGATCGAGGCGCCGTCGCTCTGGATGAGCCGCTGCACCAGCGAGACGGCGCGCTGCGGGTTCGCCTCGTCGTCGTAGACGATGAGCTCGATGCGCGGCTTGCCGCCGCGGGCCGCGTGGTCCTTGAACGCCAGCTTCACGCCCTGGAGGTACGACTCGCCGAAGTCGGTGATCGCCGGCGGACCGCTCAAGCTCATGACCATGCCGACCTTCACCACGTCGGCCGCCGCCGCGGGGAGCGCCAGGCCCAACCCCAGGGCCGCGACGAGTGCTGCGGACGTCCTGCTGATCGCGCTGCGCATCATGCGTCTCTCCTCGTTCGTGAGTGGGTTCCCTGCTCGTCAACGACCCTTGAACTCGGCCTCCCGCCGCTCGCGAAACGACGCCGTGCCCTCGGCGAGGTCCTCGGTCGTCCCCAGATCGTGGAACGAGCGCGACTCCAGCCGCAGCGCCTCGTCGAGCGGCAACCCGACGGACCGCCTCATGACCTCCTTCGCCAGCCGCTGCGCCACCGGCGCTCGCCGGGCGAGCATCTCGGCGTACGCGAGCGTCTTCGGCACGAGCTCGGCCTGCGGGTGGATGCGGTTGACGAGCCCGATGCGGTACGCGTGCTCCGCGTCGACGCGCTCCCCGCCCAGCACCAGCTCCATCGCGTGGCCGAGGCCCACGATCTGCGGCAGCCGGATCAGCCCGCCGTCGCAGGCGTGAAAGCCCCACCGCACGTCCTGGAGCGCGAACTCCGCGTTGGGCGAGCAGAACCGCAGGTCGCACGCCAGGGCCAGCTCGAACCCGCCGGAGATGGCGAACCCGTTCACCGCCGCCACGATCGGCTTGAGCACCTCGAGGTTGCGCGTGATCCCGCCGAAGCCCGGGCCGTTGGTGTACCTCCGCCTGAACTCCGGCGCCGACGTCCTGGCGAAGGCCATCGTGTAGGTCTTCAGATCCGCGCCGGCGCAGAACGCACGGTCGCCGGCGCCGGTGATCACCGCCACGCGCGCCCCGTCGTCGGCGTCGAACTCGCGCCAGGCGGCGACCAGCTCGTCGTTGGCGGCGAAGTCGAGGCTGTTCATCCTCGCCGCGCGGTCGATGGTGATGAGGCGCACGGCGCCGTGCCGCTCGTAGCGGATGTCCGCAGCCATCAGGCGTCCCTCCTGAAGATCGGCACCGCGCCCTCGCGAGCCACGCAGCGCACGCGCGCCCCGGGCTCGGGGGACTCCTCGAGCCCGGAGAGCCGGCCCGTGGCGCGGATCCCGCAGTCGAGGTCCACCACGCACACCGCGTAGGCCCCCCGCTCCCGCTGCGCGAGCGGCGGGCGCCGGATGACGGTCCAGGAGAGCAGGGTCCCGACCCCGGGAGCCTCCCCGGCGACCAGGGCCGCGCGATGGCAACGCGGGCAGAGCTGGCGAGGCGGCGCCGCGAGGGCGCCGCACGCGCCGCACCTCAGGACGGCCGCCGCGACGGCGGCGCTGTCGCCGGGAGCCATCGTCACGCGTCCGACCGCTTCAGGATGGAGACGGTGCAGGCCACGCCGGCGCCGCCGAGGTTGTGCGTCATCCCGATGCCCGCCCCGGCCACCTGGTTCGGGTGCACGCCGCGGAGCTGCAGGACGGCCTCGTAGATCTGTCCGACCCCGGTCGCCCCCACCGGATGACCCTTCGCGAGGAGCCCGCCGCTCGGGTTGATGGGGATGTCGCCGCCGATCGCGGTGCGCCCCTCGGCCGCGAACGCCGCCCCCGCGCCGCGGGGCACGAGGCCGAGGTCCTCGGAGTCGATCACCTCCGAGATGGAGAAGCAGTCGTGCAGCTCGACGAAGTCGACGTCCGACGGGCCCACCCCGGCCGCCGCGTACGCCCGGCGCCCCGCCTCGACGGTCGCCTGGAACGAGCAGAGATCGGCGAGCCCGGCGATGCGCGGTGCGCCGCGCGTCTGGATCGCCGCCGCGACGTCCACGCGCGGGCGCGCCCGCGACGTCACGCGCTCGGTCGCGACCAGCACCAGCGCCGCGGCGCCGTCGGTGACGGGGCAGCAGTCGTGGAGCCGCAGCGGATCGCAGATGAGCGGCGACGCGGCGATCTCGTCGAGGCCGAGCGCGGCGCCCATGTGCGCGAGCGGGTTGCGGAGCCCGTTCCCCTTGTTCTTCACGACGACGGCCGAGACCTGATCGCGCGTGGCGCCGTGGCGCCGCGCGTAGAGGCGCCAGGCGAGCCCGAACAGGCCCGGGAAGGTGAGGCCGCTCGGGCCGTCCGAGCGATTGTCCATGGCGCAGTTCAGCGCGGTCGTGACCTCGGGCGTCGAGGCGTGCGTCATCTTCTCGACGCCGACCACGAGCGCGGCGTCACACTGTCCGGTCGCGACGGCCAGGTGCGCGTGGCGGAACGCGATCCCGCCGCTCGCGCAGGCGCCCTCGACCTTCGTGCAGGGCACGTTCTCGAGCCCGAGCTCGTCCGCGACGATCCCGGCGAGCACCTCCTGCCCGGTGAGTCGGCCGCTGACGAAGTTGCCCAGGTACAGCGCGCCGACGTCCCCCTGCTCGACGCCGGCGTCGCCGATGGCCACCGCCGCCGCGTCGACGGCGAGCTCCTCGATCGCGCGCTCGCGGTGGCGCCCGAACGCGGTCGAGCCGATGCCGGCGACCGACACGGACCGCATCACGGCTGCTCCTCCTCGATCCGGCGCCGCAGCTCGGTCTTGAGGACCTTGCCGTAGTTGTTCTTCGGGAGCGCGTCCAGGAACCGGTACGCGCGCGGGCGCTTGAAGCGCGCGATGTTCTCGAGGCACAGCGCGTCGAGCGCGGCGGGGGAGATCGACGAGCCCGCCCTCGCCACGACGAAGGCCACGACCTCCTCGCCCCAGTCCGCGTGGTCGCGCCCGACCACCGACGCCTCCACCACGTCGGGGTGGCGCAGCAGCACCTCCTCGATCTCGCGCGGGTAGATGTTGCTGCCGCCGCTGATGATGAGGTCCTTCGAGCGGTCGCGGAGCGTGAGCAGCCCGTCCGCCTCCATCGACCCGAGGTCGCCGGTGTGGAGCCACCCCCCGCGCAGCGTCTCCGCGCTCGCCTCCGGCTCGCCGAGGTACCCCTGCATGACGCAGCCGCTGCGGGTGATCACCTCGCCGATCTCGCCGCACGGCAGCTCGACGTCGTGCGCGTCCACGACCTTCACCTCGACGCCCGTCCTGGCGTAGCCGCACGACGCGAGCAGCGCCTCGGACCGCGGGGACTCGACGCTCGCGTGAAGGCGCCTGGAGAGGCCCGTGATCGTCATGGGCGTCTCGCCCTGGCCGAAGACCTGGTACAGCCGCGGACCGAACGCGGCGATGGCCCGCTTCAGGTCCTCGACGTACATGGGGCCGCCGCCGTAGTAGATGGTCTTGAGGTTCGCGAGGTCGGCGGTGGCGATGGCGCCGCTGTTGACGAGGCGGGTCAACATCGTCGGCGCCGCGAAGAACGTCACGTTGCGATGCCGCGCGACGAGCTCGAAGATGGTCGCGGGCTCGAACGATCCCCCCGGGATCACCTGGTGGGATCCGTGGAACAGGTGCGGCAGCGCGTAGAGGCCCGAGCCGTGCGACAGCGGCGCGGCGTGCACCTTCGTGTCCGTCTCGTCGACGGAGTCGATGTCCGCGTAGTACGCGAGGCTCATGAAGAGCAGCGAGCGGTGCGTGAGGACCGCGCCCTTCGGCCGCCCGGTGGTGCCGCTCGTGAAGAAGATCCAGGCCGGGTCGTCGGGGCCCACCTCGGCCGCCTGCGCCGGCTCGGACCGGAGGAGCCGCCGGTATTCCTGGTCGCCCGCGACGGCGATCCGGATCGGCACGTCGCGCTCGAGCGCCGCGAGCGAGTCGATCAGCCCCGCGGTCGTGAAGAGCACGCGCGCGCCCGACTTCCCGAGGATGTAGGCGACCTCCTTCGGATGGAGCTTCGCGTTGATGGGGACCGCGCAGAGGCCCGCCGTCCACGACGCGAAGAGGACGGCCAGGAACTCCGGGCAGTTCTCCATGTCGAGGGCGACGCGGTCGCCCGGCGACAGGCCGAGCACCGTCCGGAACGCGCCGGCCAGCCGCGCCACCTGCTCCACGAACGCGGAGTAGGTCACCGTCCCCGCGTCGCTGGAGACCGCCGGATGGCTCGGGAGGCGGCGCGCCACCTGGAAGAGCGGGTACGCGAGGTTCATGGCGACCTCCCTTCGGCCCGCCCTCGGCCGCGACGATCGCGGCCGTGGAGAGACTATGCGCCGGGCGGGAGATGGGTCACCACCCGAAAGTGGTGAAATCGACCGGCCGGCGAGCTGGCGTGCTGCGTCAGGCGAGCAAGCCCATCCTGCGGGCGGCGGCGACCGCCTCCGTCCGGGACCTGACCATCAGCTTCGCGAACAGCCGCTTGATGTACCACTTGACGGTCTCCTCGGAGAGGAAGAGCCGGTCGCCGATCTCCCGGTTGCGGAGCCCGCGCGCGATCAGGTCGAGGATCTGCGACTCCCGGACGTGCAGCCGATCCTCGGCCGCTTCCGGAGGCGGCGGCCGCCTCGCCCGGGAGGGCTCGCGGAGCGCGTTCAGCAGCCTCTCCGCGGACGGGCGGTGCCGTCCGGCGTCGGCGAGCGTGCGCAGGGGCGGAACGAGGCCGGGCCCGGCGTCCAGGAAGGGCCGCAGGATCTCCTCTTCGCCGACCAGCGCCAGCGCCTGATCCAGCTTGTCGGCCGCCCTGGCGGCGTCGCACAGCTTCGACCACGCCAGCGATTGCAGGACGAGCAGCTCGATCATCTTCCGCCGCCGTCCCGCGGTGCTCGCGCTCCGGAGCGCCAGGGCGGCGACGCGGATGGCCTCGTTCGCCTTGCCTTCCGCGATCGCGAGCCGCACGTGCTCGACCGTCAGCGCCTCCTGACGCTCGGAGAGCACCGCGCCGCCGGATCGCGACTCGAGGCAGGCGCCGGCGCTCGCGAGCCGCTCGGCCGCCCCGTCGAGCCGCCCCGCGCGGGTCGCCAGCCGCGCCTCGAGGAGGTCGGCGTGGAACCCCACGCGCCTCACGCCGTGCACGTGTGCGACCTCGCGGGCACGCGCGAGGTCGGTGTCCTTCGCGCCCGCGTCGCCGAGCGCCGCGTGGTTCCGGCTCCGCTCGACCAGGGCCATCCCGATGAAGCCGAAGCAGTCGCTCGCCTCGAGGATCTCGATGGCCTCCGACAGCTGCTGCACGGCGTCGTCGGGCCGGTTCTCGTCGGCGAGCACCAGCGCCAGCGCGAAGCGCAGGATGGCCGATCCGAACGTCCGGTCCCAGAGCCGCTCGCGTGCGTGCGCCAGCGAAGCCGTGAGGACCCGCCTGGCCTCGCGGTTGCGTCCGAGCAGCCGGTTCACCGAGCCGACGTTGAGCCAGGCGAGGGAGTTGATGAGCGAGCTGTGCGTCGGCTCCGAGAGATCGGCCGCCTCCTGGAAGTGGCGCAGCGCCACCTCGAGATCGCCCTGCGCCCGCTCCCCGTACCCGACCGCGATGGCCGCGAAGGCGCGCAACGCACGCTCCTCGGCCGGGAAGAGCGCGGTCACCTCCGGCCCGACCGCCGTCGCGCCAGGCTCGTCGTTCTCGATCGTGCCCAGGATGGCGCGCAGGACCTGGACCTCGGCGTGCAGCGGGATGCTCGGCCGCGGCGCAGCCGCGCGCAGGCCGGGGTCCCCCGCCAGCGCCGTCTCGGCGTCGGCGATGCGCGCCCGGGCGCCGGGGAACTCGCCGAGGTAGGCCAGCGCCCAGGCGTGGAGGACGGAGAGCGTGGGCGAGCGCCGCACGAGCTCGTCCGGCAGCGTCTCGATGCTGCGGCGCAGCTCCTTGAAGTTGCCCTGGCGGAAGTGGTCGCGCCCGGCGCTCTCGAGGAGTCGTGCCGCACGGTCGAAGCGCCTCCCGGCGAGGGCCTGCTGGACCGCCCCGCCCATGTCGCCGCAGCGCTCGAACCACTCGCTCGCCCGCTCGTGCAGCGTCGCGACGTCCTGCCCGGGCTCGGCCGCGATCCGCCCGCGCAGGAACTCGAGGAACAGGTTGTGGTACCGGAACCAGCGGTGCCGGTCGTCGAGCTCGAACGTGAAGAGGTTCTTCCTCACGAAGGTCTCGAGCAGCTCCTGTGCGTCGCTCCTCCCGGTGACCGCGTTGCAGAGCGGCGCGGTCAGGCCGTCGAGGATCGACGTCTGCAGCAGGAACTGCCGGAAGTGCGGCGGCTCGCGGTGGAGCACGTCCTCCATCAGGTAGGCGGCGACCCTGGACTGCGCGCCGTCGAACGACGACACGAAGCGGTCCGCGTCGGATGCGCCGGCGACCGACATCGCCGCCAGCTGGAGCGCGGTGATCCACCCCTCGCTGCGATGACACAGGCTCCGGACCTGGCCCTCGAGCAGCGGCAGCCGGCAGACGTCGCGGAAGTAGTGGCTCGCCTCGTCCAACGTGAAGCGCAGGTCGCTCCAGCGGACCTCGACCAGCTCGCCGCGGATCCGCAGCCGCTCCAGCGAGAGCGGCGGGTCCTGCCGCGTCCCGAGCACGATCGAGAGCGAGCGGGGAGCGTAGCGGATGAGCAGGTCCACGGCGCCGTGGACGGTCTCGTCGCGGATCTCGTGGTAGTCGTCGAGGACGAGCACGGCCGGGACACCGGCCCGTTCGCTCTCGAGCGCCTGGACGAGGCGAGCGACGACCTCGTCGACGGGCGCATCCCGGCTGGCGCTCGCGACCCGCAACATCTCCGAGAGGGATCCCGGGCATCCGTGGTGGAAGGCGGCGAGGAGGTGCGTCACGAACCGCGACGGGTCGTTGTCGAGCTGGTCGAGCGAGAGCCACGCGGCCGGCGCGCCGGCCGCGCGCACCGCCGCGTACCACTCCGACAGGAGCGTCGTCTTGCCGGAGCCCGCGGGCGCGGACACCAGGGCCACCCGGAACGAAGGCGGCGCCGCCATGCGCGCGGCCAGCCGCGGACGCACGAAATGGCGCGCCCCCCGCGACGGCGGACGAAGCTTCGTCGCGAGCGTGACGGACGGAGCGCTCACCCTGATCTCGAGCGAAGAGGTCGACCACGGGATCGAGCCCGACCGCATCCCCTGGTTCACGTGGCGCGCGAAGGATAGCACGACGCCCTCCGTGACCGGCTGCGCGCGCCAGCGCCTCCCCCGGGTGCCCCGGGGCGGGCGCGGAGCCTGCTCTCCGCGGCCTCAGTGCCGGGTGCGCGGCTTTCGCCGCACCTCCACGTCATCGAATCGCGCGCCGCCGGAGGGAGGAGCCCGGTTCCGGCTCACCTTCCCGTCGGGAGAGCAATAGACGGCGTCATCGGGGCCGAACACGCAACACATGTGGAACCCGCTCTCGGCGGACTGCGCGAGCACATGGAGCACGACCGCGCGCCGCGCCCGCCGGGAGAGACGTCCCTCCACGTACGGGCACGGGTCCACGACCCGGACGACGTCGCGCGGGAGTGGCCGTCGCGCGTCGCTTGCCTCCGTGTCGAACACGACTGCGCGTCGCCCGTAGACCGCGGGCATCCACCGCACGACGACGTAGGGGTACGGCGCGTCGATTCGAAGCTCCGCGGGTCTCTCCGTCACCGTCGGCTCTTCGTCTCCGAGGACCATCCCACGGTCCTCAGGCCATGGCGACGCCAGGGACCGCGAAGAGCGGGAACGACTCACCGAGAGCGGCGAGCTCGACCGCGCACGCCTGGACCGTTGCCGTGTCGTCCAGCTTCGCGGCGACCTCTGCCTTGCACTTCCACGCCATGGCCGCGGCTGGATGAAGAAGCGCAGTCGCGTCGGCGATCGCCTTGGCCTTGCCGACATCGCCCGTCGCGAGCGCGTACCGCGCCATGGCGGCGTGACACTCGGCGGTCGCCTCTCCGGCGCGCAGGACGAGGTCGTACAGCCTGGGGGTGGACGGATCGTCTGCCGCACGATCCTCGGCGGTCAGCGCCGCACGGATGCGATCCGCGATGATCGTGAAGGAACGACGATATGGCTCCGCGAGCGGATCCAGGGCCAGGGCGCGCGTGATGTTCTCGAAGGCATCCTCCCAGTTTCCTGCGTAGTCGTTCGCGACCGCGGCGTGCCAGAAGATCGCGGCCGAGGTCACGCCCAGCTTGCCGGCTTCGGCAATGGCCCAGCGGGACGCCTTCACCGCCTCTGCCGGGTTTCCCTCGTTCACGAGCTCGACCGACCTCTTCACTGCTTCGACCACGGGCTTCAGCTTGTCGGATTTGAAGTTCACTGCCTCTCCTTTCGGGCCCGTTTCGACTTTGCGTCGGTCCACCGTGCACCCCCGGGCCTGCAATGTCATTCTAGGCAATCGACGGACATGGTCCGATGGCCTGCCGTGTCACCCGGCCTCTTCCGGAGAGCCGCTCGCCGTCCGACGGTTGTCGCTCAGCGCGGCACCGAAGACGTGGACGAACCGCTCCTGCCCCGCGCCCGGGATCGCGCCCGGACGGACCTCGCGAACGCGCCGGACCGCTCGCGTGGGTTCCATCCCTGCCGCCACCAGGACGCATCCGACGATGGTCCCCGTCCTGCCGAGTCCCGCATGACAGTGGACGACCACGGTCTTGGTGCCTCTTGCGGAGGGTCCCGAGGACGAGCGCCATGCCCGCGCGCGGGTCCGAAACCAGTCGCCCCCCGGTGCCGGGAGCACACGTCAGCCTGAGGCGCCCCGGACACCGGATGTCCGTGCGTTCCATGCTTCGAGGCGGGGGGCGCTTCCCCGCGCGGAGCCTGGCCAGGGCCTTTCGCACGGAGGTCGACGTCATCCAGGCGGCGGCGCTGCGCCTCGTCGAGCAGGCGAACGAGGCGGAGGGGCGCCGGCGCCTCGAGACGCTCCTCGCGGACGAGGACCAGCGCCGCCTCGCGGCGTACCTCCGCAGGATCCTCGTCCACGGCCGGATCAGGCGGGACCTGGTCGAGGCTGCCGTCGCCGAGGCCCTCGGCCGCCCCGAGCTGGCCGGCATCCGGTCCGGCCTTCAGGCGGCACGCTCGGCTCCGCGCGCGATCTCCGAGCTGACCCGGCACCTGGTCAGCCGATATCCGCCCGACGGCGTTCCGCTCGAGGCGCGAGCGATCCCCCGCGGATCTTCGGACGACGACGCACGTCTCGACCCGGCCTCGTTGCGCGCCCAGGAGACGAGCGCGCGGAGGCGCCACGACGCCCCTCGATCTGCTGACCAGATGGCTGCAGCGCTCGGTGACGACCTCGATCTCGTTCGGCTCCGGCTCGAGGACAGGTCGATCGTCGAGATCAGCGCGCAGACGGGCCTGGCCCGGGCCACGGTGGCGGACCAGCTGAAGAGAGCCGCAAGCATCCTCGCCGCGCACCGCCTGGAGCTCGGGACCCCCGGCACCGTGCGTGCCGCGTTCAGGACGCTGCTCTCGGGGCGTCGTCGGACTCGGCGATCTCCCGGTCGAGGCGCTCGATCAGCGTGCGCGAGTACGGCCCGAGGTGCAGGTAGAGCGCGGCGAACGAGAGCACGATCTTGAGCGCGGCCGGGTTGTGGAGGAGAGAGTCGTACACGGACCGCCACCACTCGCGGCGCACGCCCGAGCGTCGAATCCCCATCATCCACGCCATGCCGAGGAACCCGCGCAGGTCGCGCAGCACGTTCCTCGCCGAGAGCTGGACCGCGTGCGAGGACCGGTCGAGCTCCCGGCCGACGCGGCGCGCGCGTGCGAAGTAGGCCGCCGGCGCGTAGACCCGCGCCACGACGTCGCGGTAATCGGCGAGCACCTCGCGCCGGGGCCGGAGCGAGCGGAAGTTCAACCCGGACGTGCACTGGTCGGCGTCGTCGGCGGCACACTCCACTTCGCCGAGCCGGCCCTCGGCGCGGAGGCGCTGCGCCAGCCTCGTGCCGGGCAGGGCGAACAGCAGGCCCACCATGCAGACCGGGATGCCGGCCGCGTCGATGCACTCCACCATCGCGTCCGCGACGCTGCCGCGCTCGGTGTCGAACCCGACGATGAACCCCGCGTTCACGAACAGGCCCGCGCGGTGGATGGCGAGGACGCTCGCGGCGACGTCCCGGTGCGCGTTTTGCCGCTTGTGGACGGCGAGCAACGTCGCGGTGTCCGGCGTCTCGATGCCGACGAACACCGCGAAGAAGTTCGCCTGCCGCAACAGCGCCAGCAGCTCCGGGTCGCTGCCGAGGTCGAGGCTCGCCTCGGTCGTGAACTCGAACGGCCGGCCGCGCGCCCGCAGCCACGTCGCCAGCTCGCGCAGGAACGGCTTCACCGCCTTGCGGCTCCCGATGAGGTTGTCGTCGACGAAGTCCACGTGGCCGCGGTACCCGAGCGCGCGGAGCGCGTCGAGCTCGCCCAGCATCTGCCGCGGCGACTTGGTGCGCGGGACGCGGCCGTTCAGGTCGATGACGTTGCAGAACTCGCACTCGAACGGGCAGCCGCGCGAGAACTGCACTCCGACGTGCAGGTAGCGGTCGAACTTGAGGAGGTCGAACCGCGGCACGGGCGAGCGCGCCAGGTCCGGGAAGCGGTCGGCGGTGAACACGCCCCGCGCTGCGCCGCCACGCCAGGCGGTCAGGAACTCGGTGATGACCTCCTCCGCCTCCCCGAGCACGCGGAACTCGGCCTGCGCGTAGATCTCGGGTGCGCACGTCGCGTCGGGACCGCCGACGACCACCGGCTTGCCTCGCGCCTGCGCGACCGCGATGAGGCGGAGCGCGTCGTTTCGTTGCGGGAGCATCCCGCCCGTCATCACGACGTCGGCCCAGGCGACGTCGGCGTCGCTCAGCTCCTCGACGTTGCAGTCGACGAGCCGGATGTCCCAGCCCCGAGGCAGGAGCGCGGCCAGCGTGATGAGCCCGAGCGGTGGAGCCGGGTAGCGCGCGCCCAGCAGGTCGCAGGTGGCTCGGTAGTTCCAGAAAGACGTCCCCGCGAACCGCGGGAACACGAGCAAAGCCCTGGTGAGGTCGTGGCGTGGCATCGGGAGCGTCCGTCGCACCAACGGCTCACGATGCGGCGGTCGCATCGTACATGGACTGCACCCGGTGCGTCGATGGCAGGTGCCGTTCGATGCGCCCTGATCGAATTGAGCCAGACCATCTCACGATGAGCCGTCGCGGACGACGCCCCGCACGGGAATGGACCGGATTCCCGCACGCCCATACCGTCCCGGGTGCTGGCCCGCTCGGTGCAGGACCTTCATCGAGCCCCGACCCGACTGCCCCGGTGGAGATCGAGTGACCATCCAGGACCCCATCGAGCTCGTGATCGAGCCCCGCCCCCGCGACATCGACGGCCTCGCCGTGGAGCGTGTGCTCCCCTCGTTCCCGCGCAGGATGGTCGGGCCCTTCATCTTCCTCGACCACATGGGACCGACGGTGCTGCGCCCACCGCTGGCGATGGACGTCCGACCCCATCCGCACATCGGGCTCGCCACGGTGACCTACCTGTTCCAGGGCGAGATCTTCCACCGTGATTCCCTCGGCTCGGCCCAGGCCATCCGGCCCGGGGCGGTCAACTGGATGACGGCGGGGCGCGGCATCGTCCACTCGGAGCGTACGCCACCCGAGCTCCGGGCTCGTGCCCCGCGGCTGCACGGCATCCAGCTCTGGGTGGCGTTGCCGCGCGCTCACGAGGAGACGACGCCGTCCTTCCGCCACCATCCGGCGGACACCCTGCCCGTCCTACGAGAGGGACGCGCCGAGCTTCGCCTGGTGGTCGGCCAGGCCTACGGCGTCCGCACGCCGGTCGAGACCCTCTCCCCGCTCTTCCTGGCGGACGTGTCGCTGCCCGAGGGTGCGGTCCTGCCGCTCCCGGTGGATCAGGTGGATCGAGGGGCGTACGTCGTCGAGGGGGCGCTGGAGGCGGGAGGCGGGCGGGTCGAGGCGGGTCGCCTCGCCGTGATCCGGCCCCAGGCGTCGCCGAAGCTCGTCGCACGGGGCCCGACTCGCGTGGCGCTGCTGGGTGGGGAACCGCTCGGGGAGCCGCGCCATGCCTGGTGGAACTTCGTCTCGAGCTCGCGCGAGCGCATCGAGCGGGCCAAGGCCGACTGGGCCGCGGGGCGGTTCCCGAAGGTGCCGGGCGACGAGGTGGAGTTCGTGCCGCTTCCCGGTCGTTGAGCCGTCGAGGAGGAGCTGACCCATGGTCCACGCCACCGAGGGCGCGCTCGCCGCGAGCGTCCACTCCCGCAACGAGTCCGGCTACGCCGTCGAGACCGCCGTGCGGAGACACCAGGTCCGCGCCGACGAGCCGGCGGACAACGGCGGGGGCGACACCGCTCCCACTCCGCTCGAGCTCCTCGCCGCGGGCCTCGCGTCCTGCACCGCCATCACGCTGCGGATGTACGCGGAGCGGAAGGGCTGGACGGTCGGCACGCTGAAGGTGGGCTGCCGCGCGTTCGTCGAGGCGAAGGGCTACCGGTTCGTCCGGAGCATCAAGATCGGCGCGCCCCTCACGGACGAGCAGCGCGCGCGCCTCGGCGAGATCGCCGACAGGACGCCGGTCACCCGGGTGGTCATGGCGGGGGCGCCCGTCGCGACGGAGTTCCGGGCGCCGAGCTCCTAGGGCGTCACGGGACGAGGACGATCTTGCCGTAGGCGCCGGAGGCCATCACCTCCCGATGGGCCCGCGGGGCCTCCTCGAGCGGGATCTCCTGGCCGACGACGGGGCGGAGCGTCCCGTTCTCGAGACCGGCGGCGACGGCGGCGTGGATCTCGACGGATTCGGCGGCCGTCGCGCCCCACAGCGTGAAGCCCTTGATCGTCGCACGGCGAGTCATCAGCTCGCGCGGGTTGATGGAGATCTCTCCGCGATTGCCGATGACGATGACGCGCCCGTGGAGCGCGAGGAGCGCGAGGTCGGCGGCGAGGTTCACGTTGGCCAGCATCTCCAGGACGACGTCGACACCCTTCCCGCCGGTCGCCTTCAGGATCTGCTCGACGTGGCCGCCCTTCGAGTGATCGAACGCCTGGTGAGCGCCCTCCTGCCGCACGAGGTCGAGGCCGCGCCGGGTCCCGGCCGTACCCAGGACGGCGAGGCCCTGGGCCCGCGCGAACTGCACGGCCGCGACGCCGACGCCGCCGCTGGCGCCGTGGACGAGCACGGTCTCTCCGGCGCGCGCCGCGGCGTGATGACGGAGCGCCGCGTAGGCGGTGCCGTAGGGGACCCAGAGGCCCGCCCCCTGCGCGAAGGAGGTCTTCGCCGGCAGGGGATGGACCTGCGACTCGAGCGCCAGCGCATATTCGGCGTACGCGCCGGAGCGGGTGGTGGCGGTGTAGACGCGATCGCCGGGCCTCACCCCGGTGACGCCCTCCCCGACCGCCTCGACGGTGCCGGCCGCGTCGGAACCCGGCGTGTACGGGAGCGGTGGCTTGATGGCGTAGGTCCCGTTGCGCATGTACGTGTCGTACGGGTTGACGCCGGCTGCGCGGACGCGAACGAGCACCTCGCCGGGACCGGGCTCCGGGGTGGGGATCTCGTGGAGCGCGAGGACTTCGGGGCCGCCGAACCGGTGAACCTGGATGGCTTTCATGAGACCTCACCCGGGCGCCCGAGCCAGCGCCGCACCGCTCCCTCGACCCCGCCCCGGCCCGCCTCCACCACCTCGCCGAATCGTTGCGGCAGCGCGTCCAGCTCGGCGAGGGAGCGCGGCACGCCCGAGGCGCCCGGCGCGAGGGCCTGGACCCGGGCCAGGAGCTGGACGCCCGTGAGCCTGGAGAGCTCCGGAGCGAGCGGCGCCGCGTGAGGGATGCCCCGCAGCGCCTTGTACACGTCGGTGCCGAACTTCGCCCAGTGGGCCGTCGACACCACCAGCATCGGATCGGGGCCTCGCAGCCGCTCGGCCACCGCCCACGCGACCGCCGTGTGCGGGTCGAGCAGGTACGCGCGCTCGCCGTACACGCGCCGGATCACGCGCAGGGACTCGTCGTTGCCGACCCACGCCCCCGCCACGAGCTCGCGCACCCGGGCCCACGTCGCCGGGTCGAGCTCGAAGCGCCTGCCGGACGCCAGCTCCGACATCCAGCCGGCGGTGGCCCGCGGCCCGGCGAGCTCGAACAGCAGCCGCTCCAGGTTGCTCGAGACCAGGATGTCCATCGACGGGCTCGGCGTCGTCACGAAGCCGCGCGTGGCGACGTCGTACACGCCGGTCGCGACGAAGTCCGTCAGGACGTTGTTCTCGTTGCTCGCACACACGAGCCGCCCGATCGGCACGCCCAGCCTCTTCGCGTAGAACGCGCCGAGGATGTTGCCGAAGTTGCCCGTCGGGACGCACACGTCCAGCGGCGCGCCGGGGCGCAGCCCGCCGGTGGAGGCCAGCTGCGCGTAGGCCGAGACGTAGTAGACGATCTGCGGCAGCAGCCGGCCCCAGTTGATGGAGTTGGCGCTCGAGAGCGCCAGCCCGTGCCGTTCGTGGAGCTCGACGTTGAACGCCGCGTCGTTGAAGGCCTCCTTCACGGCCGCCTGGCAGTCGTCGAAGTTGCCGCGCACCCCGAAGACCGCCACGTTGGCGCCGCGCTGCGTGACCATCTGCTTGCGCTGGATGTCGGAGACGCCGTCGGCCGGGTAGAAGACGCACACGCGCGTGTGGCGGCGATCGGCGAACCCCTCGAGCGCGGCCTTCCCCGTGTCGCCCGACGTGGCGACGAGCACGAGGAAGTCGTCCGTCGGAACGCCCGCGGCGGTGCGCCGCTCGATCGCCTCGGAGAAGAAGAGCGGCATGCACTGCAGCGCCATGTCCTTGAACGCCGAGGTCGGCCCGTGCCAGAGCTCGAGCACGTGCATGCCGGGCGCGACCTCCCGGATCGGCGCGACCGCCGCGTCGTCGAAGTTCGCGCCGTACGCGACCTGCATCAGCTCCTCGACGCGGTCGGCGGGCACGTCCACGCCGAAGCGCCGGTACAGGTGCGCCGCCCGGCTCCGGTAGGGCAGCCGCGCGAGGCCCACGATCTCGTCCAGGGACAGCGAGGGGAGCCGCTCGGGGACGAGCAGGCCGCCGCCGGCCGCCAGCCCCTTGATGACGGACTCGAGGAAGGTGTAGCGAGCAGGGTCCAGGCCCCGGGTGTCGCGATACGGGAGCGGCTCGGAACCCGCCCGGTCGATCTTCATGGCGGCGCATGGTACCAGAGCGCCTGGCGCCGAACACCGGCGGGGCCAGGCAGGAGGGGTGCGTGAAGCACTGTGTGATCATCCTCGACGGCGCGTCCGGCTGGCCCCTGGCCGACCTGGGCGGGAAGACGACGCTCGCCGCGGCGCGCACCCCGAACCTCGACGCCCTGGCCCGGGAGGGCACCGTCGGCCTGGCGGTCACCGTCCCCGACGGCCAGGAGCCATCCTCCTCGACCGCCTGCACCTCCATCCTGGGCTACGACCCGGTGGCCGATCGCGTCGGCCGGGGCGCCATCGAGGCCGCGTCGATGGGCGTCAGGCTGGCGCCGGACGAGGTCGCCCTCCGCATGAACCTCGTCAACATCGACGCGGGCGTGATGCGGTCGTACGCGTGCGGCCGCATCTCCACCGACGAGTCACGCGCCATCGTGGCCGACCTCGCCGCGGCGCTCGCCGCTCCGGCCTTCGCCTTCTACCCGGGCGTGGCGTACCGGCACATCCTGGTGGTGAAGGGGCACCCGGAGCTGCTCGACGCCCTGTACGACCCGCCCCACGACATCAGCGACAAGCCGGTCGCGCCCCACCTGCCCAGGGGCCCCGGGGCGGCCCTGCTGCTCGAGCTGATGGACCGGGCGCGGGAGGTGCTCCGCCGCTCGCCGGTGAACGCGCGCCGCGTGGAGCGCGGCCAGCTCCCGGCGACCGACATCTGGCCCTTCTGGCCGGGCCAGGCGCCGAGCGGGATGGTGCCGTTCCGGGAGGCGCGCGGGGTCCGGGGGGCGATGACCTCGGGGGTGGACCTCCTGAACGGCCTCGCCGTGCTCGCCGGCCTGACGCGGCTGGACGTGGCCGGGGTCAGCGACGGCCCCGACAACGACTACGCCGGCCAGGCCGAGGCCGGCCTGGCAGCGCTGGAGGAGCACGATCTGGTGATCATCCACGTGGAATCGCCCGACGAGGCGGGCCACGCCGGGGACGCCGCTGGCAAGGTGACCGCCATCGAGGCGATCGACCGCGAGATCGTCTCGCGCGCCCGCGCCGCGGCGGCCCGGTTCGCGCGCGACGGAGGCCTGCGCATCCTCGCCATGCCCGATCACCCCACGCCGGTGGTGCTCAAGACGCACGTGCGCGAGGCGGTGCCCTTCGTCCTCGCGGGGCCGGGCATCGCGAGCAACGGCGCCGCCCGCTATGACGAGACGGCGGCGGCCGCCACCGGCATGACCCTGGATCCGGGCCGGCTCGTGATGGACCGCCTGCTCGGCTGAACCCGCGAGCGCGGGGCCGGCGGGGGGCCGCCCCTCCGCGACCGACACGACATGAGCGAAGCGTTCACCACCGTCGACGACGCCGAGTTCACCAGGATGGTGAGCTCCAGGGCCGGTCCGCTGCTGGGCATCGGCGCCCGGCTCGTGGCGGCCGATCGCGCCGACGTCGACGCCATCCTCGCCCTCCTCAGCCGGCCGCTCCTGGCGATGCTCCAGTCCCAGGCCACCCAGCTCGAGGAGCTGCTGGACGCCTACGGCGCCCTCCGGAACGAGCGCTGGCGCCCCTTCCGCAGCGCGGTCGCGGCCGCCAAGCTCTTCGCGGGCGTGCATTACTCGCTGCTCCACCTCATCCACGCCGTGCCCCGGTACCGCCTCCTCTGCGAGGAGGGCGACCTGCGGGCGGGCCTGCTCCAGGTCCGGCGCTTCAGCGCCGGGGTGCTGTACGCAGTCAGCCGCAGGCTGATCGAGACCGCGCCGTCCCTCGGCCTCGCGCCGCGAGCGTCCGACGCATTCGAGGAGATCCTGCCCATCGGGCGCCTGGCGCCGGACTCCCCGCTGCGGCACGTGGGTGACGTCGCGCAGACGGTGACGCGCCTGGCCACGGCCTTCCTGAACCTCGCCGCCGGATCGGGCCCGCTCCCGCCGGCGACCTGGGCTCCCGACCCGGACCGGAAGCCGGCCGAGCTGCCGGCCGAGAACGAGCTGCGCGTGCTGGCCGAGGACTTCCACAACCTGCAGGCGCTCTACGACACCCACGTGGCGCACACGGACGTCGAGCGAGACGACCCGGACCTCCTCTCGCTCCGGGGCCACGCCTCGGTGGCCTACCACCTCCTCGGCGTGGCCACCGAGCTCGTGCACTACCGCGAGCGCCACGTCGCGAGCGCGACGTCCGCGGGCGCCCCCATCCAGCCGCTCACCCATCGCCCCGACTGGATCGAGCCGGAGCAGCTCGACGCGGCGCTGCGCGACTGCGTGCTGGCGTCCGCGGCCCGGTACGTCGAGGTCGGCCGGACGCTCGCCCAGCAGCTCCTCCGGCGTTACGCGGAGCGGGGCGAGATCACGGTGCCGGTCCCCCGGTACCGCGGCTTCCACGTGCGGCCCTCCACGCTGGTGGCCCGCGTGGCGTATCACTACGGCAGCGCGCTCTCCATGACGATCGAGGGCGAGAGCTACGACGCCGTCTCGCCGCTCGAGCTCTTCCGCGCGAACGAGGCCATCAACGCGAAGAAGCGCCGCTGGCTCGCCCAGGAGATCGGCCGCATCGTCGACGGCACCGAGGAGCGGCTCGGGGACGACCTGGTCCGGGCCGTCCGCAACGTCCTCACGCGCCTCTCGGACGAGGCCAAGGTGATCCTGTACGAGCAGCCGATCGCGTGCATCGAGGAGCAGCCCGGCGAGGGACAGCCGGTCCTCTCGTTCATCGTGGACGCGGTGGCCCGGCTCCAGGCGCTGGGG
This sequence comes from Chloroflexota bacterium, assembly GCA_021785115.1. The sequence continues at coordinate 27,257 of JAJYGO010000108.1, forward strand.
AAGATCGACATCGTCCGGACCGTCACCGCGACCTTCCGGGGGGACCGCCGCGTGCTCGCGGACATCGAGCTGCTGGCGGCGCACGGCTACGGCGAGGACGCGTACGGGAACAACGTCGCCCTGCCGGAGGCGCTGGACTACCTGCGGCGCTGACGCGACCCCGCGCGGATCCGGTAGCCTGGACGACGGCGAGCTCACGACGCGAGGAGGTGGCACATGGCGAAGGTGGCGTTCCTGGGGACGGGCCTCATGGGCTCCGCGATGATCGAGGCGATGCTGAAGCGGGGCGACTCGGTCCAGGCGTGGAACCGCACGCTGGAGCGGGCGCGCCCGCTGGAGAGGCTCGGCGCCCGCATCGCGCAGACCCCGGCCGACGCGGCGGCGGGCGCCGAGCGCGTCCACCTCCTCGTGAGCGACGACGCGGCGGTCGACGGCGTGCTGGCGGCCCTGCGCCCCGGCCTGGCGCGCGGCGCCGTCGTGGTGGACCACAGCACGGTCTCCCCGGCCGGCACCGCCGCCCGGTTCGCCCGCTGCGAGCGGGACGGCATCCCGTTCCTCCACGCGCCGGTGTTCATGGGGCCGCAGCACTGCCGGGACGCGCAGGGCCTGATGCTCTGCGCCGGTCCCCGCGCCCTCTTCGAGCGCGCGCAGCCCTTCCTCCAGGCGATGACAGGCAAGCTCTGGTACGTGGGGGAGCGCCGGGACCTCGCCGCGGCCTACAAGCTGTTCGGCAACGCGATGATCCTGACCATCACCGGCGGGCTCGCCGACGTCTACCAGATGGCGGCGCAGCTCGGGATCCCCGCGACCGAGGCCCACGGGGTCTTCGCCCACTTCAAGCCGGCGGCGACCATCGACTTCCGCGGGAAGGCCATGGCCGAGGGGAACTTCAAGCCCGCCTTCGAGCTGGTGATGGCGCGGAAGGACGTGCGCCTCATGATCGAGGCCGCGGGCGCGGCCCCGCTGACGCTCCTGCCGGCGCTGGCGCAGCGCATGGACGAGGTCATCGCCAGCGGGCATGGGCACGAAGACGCCGGCGTGATCGCGCACGATCGCCGGGCCCCGGACGGCCGCTCCTCCTGATCCCGCCGGTGGAGAGAGTCGGGGGCGCCATGCGGGTCCTCTGCGGGACGAGCGGCTACAGCTACCCGGCGTGGAAGGGGTCCTTCTACCCGGCGGACCTTCCGAACCAGCGGATGCTGGCGTTCTACGCCGGGCGGCTGCCCACCGTGGAGGTGAACAACACCTTCTACCGCATGCCGACCGCGAAGACGTTCTCGGCCTGGCGTGCCCAGGTCGGCGACGCGTTCCGGTTCGCCGTCAAGGCGCCCCAGCGCATCACGCACCGTGAGCGGCTGGTCGGCTCCGCGGAGTCCGTCGCCTTCCTGTTCCGGGAGGCGGCCGAGCTCGGCACCAGGCTGGGCCCGGTGCTGTTCCAGCTGCCGCCCCAGCTCAGGAAGGACGTCCCGCGCCTCGCCGCGTTCCTCGAGCTGCTGCCGGCGGGCGGCCGGGCCGCCTTCGAGTTCCGCCACGCCTCCTGGTTCGGCGACGACGTGTTCACGGCCCTCCACGCGCGCAACGCCGCGCTCTGCGTGGCGGAGGCGGAGGCGCTGGAGACGCCGCTGGTGGCGACCGCGGACTGGGGCTATTTGCGGCTGCGGCGGCCCGAGTACTCCGAGCCGGCCCTGGCTGCCTGGGCCGAGCGCATCCTCCGGCAACCCTGGACCGAGGCCTACGCCTTCCTCAAGCACGAGGACGGCGCGCGCGGCCCGCTGCTGGCGGCCGCCCTCGCTGCGCTGGTGGGGGCGAAGCCCTGACGCGCCGGCGCCGGGGACCGCGGCGCGCTCGAGCGGAGGGCGGGGAGGACCGGGCGTCCTCGGGCGGCTCAGCGCCCGGCCGCCGGGGCACGCGCCCGCAGGCGCTCGAGCGCGGCCACGAGATCGGGGCGCAGCGAGAGGACGGGCCGCAGCGGATCTTCCCCCAGCCGCTCCAGGCGCGCCGGGACGCTCCGGATGGTGTGCCGGCGCGGGTCGAGCCGCAGGTTCACCTCGCTCCAGCGGAGCGGCGTCGAGACCGGGGCGCCCGGGCGGGGACGCACGCTGAAGGGGGCCACGATCGTCTTGCCCTGCCCGTTCTGCAGGCAGTCGAGGTAGACGCGGCCGCCGCGCGCCGGGATGGAGCGGGCGACGGTCGCCACCTCCGGCATCTCCTCCACCACCCGCCGCGCGAGCACCAGCGCCAGGTCGCGCGACTGGTCGTGCGTGCACTGGCCGCCGAGCGGAATCAGGAGGTGGAGCCCCGCTTGCCCGGTGGTCTTCGGGAAGATCGGCAGGCCCAGCTCCTCACAGAGCGCGTGCAGGCGCCGCGCGATCCGGATCACGTGGGCGAAGGGCGCCTCCTTCGGGTCGAGGTCGATGACGCACCAGTCCGGGCGGCCGGGATCGGCGACACGGAGATCGGACACGTGGAGCGGGATGGTGCCGAGGTTCACGACGTGGAGCAGCGTCTCGACGTCGTCGCAGACGAAGGCCGCGATCTCCCGCCGCGCCTCCTCGCTCCAGCTGCGCGCCGTCCGGACCCAGGCCGGCGTCCACTCCGGCGCGTCCTTCTGGAAGAAGGACTTCCCCTCGATGCCGTCCGGGTAGCGCGTCAGCGTGAGCGGGCGGTCGCGCAGGAAGGGGAGGAGCCAGGGCGCGATGGTCCGGTGATAGGCGACGAGGTCGCCCTTGGTGAGGCCCTCCCCCGGCCAGAAGACCTTCTCCAGATTCGTGAGGCGCGGCTCCCTCGCCTCCTCCCGGAGCGGCGCCGGGGCCGGAGCGTCGCGTGGACCCGCCGGGTCGATCTGTCCCGGCGTCTTGTCGTCGCGCAGCCGCACGAACACGGGGTGACGAAGGAGCCCGTCCTCCGTCCACTCGAGGTAGCGCACCTCGCACACCATCCCGGGTTCGACCCACGCGTGCCCGCGGCCGCGCGGCACCGCGCCCCCGCAAGCCGGCGCGGCGCGCACGCGGGACGAGAGCCGCGCGCGGATGCTCGCCAGGTCGGCGGCGCCGAACCCGCTCCCGACGCGGCCGGCGTACCGCAGCCCGCCCTGGCCGGCGGCCGCGAGGTGCAGCGCCCCGAAGCCGGTCCGGCCGCGCGCGGGCGCGGTGAACCCGACCACGGCGAAGTCCCCGGTCCGTTCGGCCCGGATCTTCTGCCAGGCCGCTGAGCGACCGGCGCGGTAGGGGGCGTCCGCGCGCTTCGCGACCACGCCCTCGAGGCCGCGGGCGACGGCCCGGCGGAAGAGCTCCTCCCCCTGCGCCTCGACGTGATCGGCGAGGCGCACGGCGCCGGCGGCCGGCACGATCCGCGCGAGCAGTGCCTTGCGGGCCGAGAGCGGCAGCGGTCGCACGTCGAAGCCGTCGAGCGCGAGCAGGTCGAACGCGAAGAGCGTGGCCGGGCGCTCCAGGCCGGCGCGGGCGATCTCGGCCGCGCTGGAGAGGGTCGACCGGCCCTGCAGGGCCTGGAACGACGGCCGCCCCTCGCGGTCGAGGACCACCACCTCGCCGTCGAGCAGGACCGCGTCGTGCGGCACCGCGAGGAGCGCCCTGGCGACCTCCGGGTAGAGCGCGGTGGCGTCGCGGCCGCTGCGGTAGAGGAGACGCACCTCCTGCCCGCGACGCGCCGCGCGGAGCCGGAACCCGTCGTACTTCAGCTCGAAGAGCCACCCGGGCCCGGAGAAGGGCGCCGCACGCGCCTGCGCGAGCATGGGCTCGGCCCGCTCCGGGTCGACCTGGCGCCGTGGCGCGCCGAGCCGCGTGAGCTCGGCCTCGAGCGTCGCGGACGCCTCCCGCCCCGCGGCGAGCTCCTCCAGCGTGCGGCCCGAGAGCACCGAGGCCTCGCCCGGCGGCGGCGCGCCGGCGAAGGCGTCGCGGTGCTTGATGAGGAGCCAGTCCCTGGGCGACCTCCGGGTGCGCACCAGCGTCCACGCACCCCGGAGCTTCCGGCCGTCGAGCTCGAAGAGGAGCTTGCCGCCGGCGAGCCCCTCGTCCACGTCCGCCAGCGGCCGCCAGGTGCCCGTGTCCCAGACGACGACCGCACCCGCGCCGTAGTTGCCCGCGGGGATCACGCCCTCGAAGGTGGCGTACTCCACCGGGTGGTCCTCGACGCGCACGGCCATCCGCTTGTCGGCGGGATCGTCCGAAGGCCCCTTCGGGACCGCCCACGACAGGAGGACGCCGCGGTGCTCCAGCCGGAAGTCGTAGTGGAGTCGGCTGGCCGCGTGCTTCTGCACGACGAACAGCCCGGCGGCCGGCCCCCTCGCTGCCGTCCCCGGCCGGGCCGCGTCGCCGCGCGTCGCCGCGCCCGCCGACCCGAAGGGCTCGGGGGTCGCGGACGCCCGTCGCTTCGAGCGAAATCGCCCAAGCGGGTCGGCGCCGGGCCGTGCAGCCATGGAGCCCCTATAACGGCCCCATGCCCGCCCGTTCCATGGCATCCGGGACCATCTCCTTCGGCCTGGTCACCATCCCTGTGAAGCTCTACCCCGCGACCCAGCCCTCGGCCGGCATCTCGTTCAACTTGCTGCACGCGAAGGACGGCGCGCGCCTGCGGCAGCAGTACGTGTGCCTGCAGGACGGCGAGAGGGTGGAGCGCGACGAGATGGTGAAGGGGTACGAGTTCGCGAAGGATCGGTACGTCACCTTCACGGCCGAGGAGCTGAAGGTGCTGGAGGCGACGGCGACGCAGGCCATCGAGATCGCCGAGTTCGTCCCCGCCGAGAAGGTCGACCCGATCTACTTCGACAAGGCCTATTACCTCGGGCCCGACAAGGGCGGCGACAAGGCCTACCGCCTGCTGTCGGAGGCGCTCCGCCGCTCCGGGAAGGCCGCGCTGGCGCGGTATGCGGCGCGCGGCAAGCAGCACCTGGTGCTCCTCCGTCCGGCCGACGGCCGGCTCGTGATGCAGCAGCTCGTCTACCCGGACGAGATCCGCCCCTTCGCCGAGGTGCCGGTCCCGGAGGTCGAGCTCCAGGACCCGGAGCTGCAGCTCGCGCTGCGCCTCATCGAGCAGAGCACCTCGACGGAGTTTCACCCTGAATCCTATCGCGACGAGGTGCGGGCACGCACGCTGGAGGCCATCGAACGCAAGGTGGCGGGCCAGGAGATCGCGGTCGCGCCCGCCGCGGCGCCGCAGGGACAGGTCATCGACCTGCTCGAGGCGTTGAAGGCGAGCCTGGCGGCGAGTGGGGGCGGTGCAGCGCCGCCCGGCGCCTCCGAGGAGCGGAGGCCACCGAAGCGGGCGCGCGGATCGGAGGCCCCCCGGAGGGCTGCGCGCGCCAGGCCCGCACGCCGGTAGCCGCCCGGGCACGCCTCGGGCGCCACCCCGAAGACCGATCGGATCCGACCCGCGCCGCGTCAGGGAGCCATGGTAGCGGGAGGGCGTGGAAGACGACGGGACGCGACCGCCACGCGCACGGCTGCAGCTCCTCCGGCGGGAGGAGCCCTCCTGTGGTGGGCATCCGCTCACCTCTCCGGCCGCGGCTGCGCGCGCGGCGGCGGCCCGCGGCTGGTACCGGCGTGGCTGCGCGCTCGAGGAGGCGGCGCCCGCGAAGGCGATCGCCGCCTACCGGCGCGCCGTCGCGCTGCAGCCCGACCACGCGGAGGCACGCCTGAACCTGGGGCGGCTCCTGCACGAGACGGGCGACGTCACGGCCGCCGAGGCGCAGTACCGGCGCGCCCTCGAGATCGCCCCCCGGGATCCCATCGCATGGTTCAACCTCGCCGTGTCGCTCGAGGACCTGGGACGCGCGGAGGCGGCGCTCGACGCCTACGGCCATGCGCTGGACCTCGATCCCGCCCTGCTGGACGCGCGCGCGAACGCCGCGCGCCTCTGCGAGCGGCTCGGCCGCCACCGGGAGGCTGTGCGGCACCTCTCCGCCGCCCGGCGAGCGCAGCGCGCCTGAGGAGCCGCCGCGCCGGATCTCCACCCGGCGCGGGTGAGGTTCCCACTCGCGGCCTCCAGCGCCGGCTCGGCACGCCGCGGTGACGTCTCGAGATCGCGATATCGCCCGGCTCCGGACGGGGCAACGAGGTTCCCACATGGCATTTCCATGAGGGAGAATCGCGGCGGGAGGACGTGGTGCTCGCTCGAGTCGTGGTGCTGATGGCCGGCGTGGGTGCCCTGGCCTGCCGTGCCGGGGAACCGATCCCGCACGCCGGGTTCCTCGACGCGCCGGTCGCCGCCGTCGCGGCGCAGATCGCCGGCCGCGTCGAGTCCGTCGCCGTGCAGGAGGGCGACCGCGTCCACCGCGGCCAGCTGCTGGCGCAGCGCGAGGCGCGCGACCGGGAGGCCGCCGTCGCGCAGGCGCGCGCGGCGGTCGAGCAGGCGCGGGCCGCGCTCCGCGAGGCCAGGGCCAACCTCGAGGCCGCCTTGCCGGGCGTGCGCGGCGCCAGCGCCGACGTCGCGCGCGCGGGCGCCACCCTGGAGGAGGCGCAGCTCAACTTCGCGCGGGCCCAGCAGCTCGCCACGGGCGAAGCGGCCTCGGCCCAGCAGCTGGACGCGGCGCGCGCGCGATACCGCGAGGCGCAGGCGACGCTCGAGTCCCTCGCGGCCAGCAAGGGCTCGGCGCAGGGCCGGGTGGGCGCGCTCGCCGCCGCGGTGGCGCACGCGAACGCCTCCGTCGGCGTCTCCGAGGCGGCGCTCGCGCTGGCGGAGGCCGAGCTGGCCCAGGCGCAGGTGCGCTGCCCGTTCGACGGGACCGTCGTCGACCGGGACCTCGAGCCCGGCGAGTGGGCCGCCCCGGGAACGCCCATCGTGACGGTGGAGAGCCTGGAGCGCCTCTGGGTGCGGCTCGACGTCGAGGAGACCCACCTCCAGGGGCTCCGGCTCGGCGATCCGGCGCGGGTGCGGGTCCTCGCGATCCCCGGCCGCACCTTCTCCGGGCGCGTCATCGAGATCGGCGCCGAGGGCGAGTTCGCCGTCAACCGCGACGTGAAGCGCGGGCGCCCCGACATCCGGACCTTCCGCGTGCGGGTCGCGCTGGAAGACCGGTCGGACGAGCTGCGCCCCGGGATGACGGCCGAGGTCGTCCCCCTCGACGGCGCGCGCGCCGCCAGCGCGCCGGCCGCCGCGCGCCGACCGTGACCTCCTCCCCCCACGCGATCGAGGCGCGCGCGCTCACGCGGCGCTTCGGCGACTTCACCGCCGTGGACGGCGTGGACCTGCAGGTCGCGACGGGCGAGCTCTTCGGCCTGCTCGGCCCGAACGGCGCGGGCAAGACGACCCTCGTCCGGATGCTGACCGGGCTCGTCCCGCCGTCGTCGGGCGACGCCTTCGTGGCGGGCGTGGACGTGCGGCGGGATCCCGACGGGGCGCGGCGCTGCCTCGGCGTGGTCCCCCAGGCGCTCACGTCCGACCTCGACCTGACCGGCCACGAGAACCTCGACATCTACGCGCGCTTCTTCGAGGTCCCGCGTGCCACGCGGCGCCCGCGCATCGAGGAGCTCCTGCGCCGGGTGGGCCTGTGGGACTGGCGGTCCCGGCTCGTCAAGACCTACTCCGGCGGCATGCGGCGGCGGCTCGAGATCGCGCGCGGCCTGATCCACAAGCCGCGGGTCCTCTTCCTCGACGAGCCGACCATCGGGCTCGACCCGCAGAGCCGGCGGGTGATCTGGGACCTCCTGGCGGAGCTGCGGAAGGGAGAGCAGATCACGATCTCGCTCACCACGCACTACCTCGACGAGGCCGAGGCGCTGTGCGATCGCGTCGCCATCGTGGACCACGGCAAGATCGTCGCGCTCGGCACCCCGCAGGAGCTGAAGTCCTTCGTGCCCGGCAGCGACACGATCGACCTGGCCCTCGGGCGCGCGCTGCCGGACGGCGCGCGGGAAGGGCTGCGCGCCCTCCCCGGGGTGAGGGACCTCGAGGGCGCGGCGGGGACCCTCCGCGTCCGGGCCGACGGGGGCGCGGCCCTGCTGCCGCGCCTCATCGAGGCGCTGCGCGAGCAGGGCGTGGAGGTCACCTCGGCCAGCATGAGCCGCATCACGCTCGAGGACGTGTTCATCCGGTTCACCGGCCGATCCCTGCGCGACGAGGGGGGCGGCCGCGCGCCCGCGGGGCCGAGGAGGTTCACATGAGGATCTGGGCGGTCATGGTCCGGGACCTCCTCCGCATCTCCCGCAACCCGGTCTCGCTCGTCTCCTCGGTGCTCCTGCCCGTCCTCTACCTGCTCATCCTCGGCAACGCGCTGCAGGGACCGCTCAAGGGTCTGCGGCTGGGCGTGGTCCGGCTCGACGACGGACCGCACGCGCGCGCGCTGGCGGGCGCGCTGCAGGCGGTCGAGCGGGGGCCGGGCACCGTCGCGCTCGTGCCGCTCCACGATCCCGAGGCCGGCTTCGCGCAGCTCCGCCGCGGGGGGCTGGCAGGGCTGCTGGTCGTGCCGCCCGGCTACTCGCGCGATCTCGCGCGGGGCCTCTCCGCCTCGGTCGGGCTCCACCTCGACAACGTCGACGCGATCGGGGCCTCCGCCATCCAGGCCGCGGTCCAGGGCGCGCTCGAGGCGTCCGGCCAGCCCCTGCCCCGGTTCGAGCGGCACGTCGGCACGGCCCGGGTGCGACCGCAGGAGATCTACCCCCGGGTCGACTACGACACCTCGCTCATCCCGGGCGTGGTCGTGCTGTCGATCTTCATGGGCAGCATGATCACCGGCGCCTTCAACCTCGTCATGGACCGCTTCACCGGCGTGCACGAGAGCTACCTCTCCACCCCGCTGCGGCGCTCGGACATCAACATCGGCGTGCTGCTCAGCGGGACGGTGGTGACCCTGTGCTCGAGCGGGCTCGTGCTCGTCATCGGCTTCCTGGTCACCGGCTCGCGCGTCCACGGCGGCGTCGTCGGATACCTGGAGATGGTCGGCGTGGTGGTGCTGACGGCGCTCGGCCTGCTCGGGATGATGATGGTGCTCCTCGGACGCGCCCACCACCCGCGCGTCACCGGGGTGGTCACCGGGTTCCTGAACATCATCCTCTTCTTCCCCAGCGGCGCGCTCTACCCGATCGAGAGCTTCCCGGGCTGGCTGCGCGCCTTCGCGCGGGTCGATCCCGAGATGCATGCGGTGGCCGCGTTCAAGGCCATCCTCTTCCGGGGAGGGGACGTGGCCGCGGCCGGCCAGCACGTGCTGTGGCTGGCGGCCTTCGCGGCCGCGATGCTGCTGCTCTCCACCCTGACGCTGAAGCGGACCCTCTAGGCCCGGGCGCGCCCGAAGCCGGTGCACGCGCGCGCCCGGTTCGGGATGGCGGGCTATTACCGGGCGGACGAGCTGAACGCGGAGATGCTCACCGCGGATGGATGGATCCGCACCCGCGACATGGCGCGTCGCGACGGGCGCGGATACCTCTACCTGGTCGATCGGCGGAGCGACATGATCGTGACCGGCGGGTACAACGTCTACCCGCGCGAGGTGGAGGAGGCGCTCCTCGCCCATCCCGCGGTGGCCGAGTGCGCCGTGGTCGGAGCGCCCGACCCGCTCTGGGTGGAGTCGGTGGTCGCCTTCGTCGCGCTGAAGCCGGGGCGCCAGGCCAGCGCCGACGAGCTCCGCGCGACGGTCCGCGAGCAGCTCGCCGGCTACAAGGTGCCGAAGCGCGTGGAGTTCGTCGACGCCGTCCCGAAGTCGCCGGTGGAGAAGCTCCTCCGGCGCGTCCTTCGCGAGCGGCTGCGGGAGGAGCGATGACGGTGCCGGGCGAGCAGGACGAGTCCGTGCGGGTGGAGCGATCCGGCGTGGTGACCATCGTCGTCCTGGCGCGCCCCCACCGGAGGAACGGCGTCGACGGCCCGACCGCCGCGCGCCTCGCCGCCGCCTTCCGCGAGTTCGACGCCGATCCGGGGGCGGCGGTCGCGGTGCTCCACGGCGAGGGCGGGCACTTCTGCGCGGGCGCCGACCTGAAGGCCATCGGCACGGAGCGCGGCAACCGCATGACGCGCGACGGCGACGGCCCGATGGGGGTCACGCGCCTGCGCCTCTCCAAGCCGGTGATCGCGGCCGTCGAGGGATACGCCGTCGCCGGCGGCCTCGAGCTCGCGCTGTGGTGCGACCTGCGCGTCGCGGACGAGGGCGCGGTGTTCGGGGTGTTCTGCCGGCGCTGGGGCGTCCCGCTGGTGGACGGCGGCACGGTCCGGCTTCCCCGCCTGATCGGGACCGGCCGGGCGCTCGACATGATCCTCACCGGGCGCCCCGTCGCGGCGCGCGAGGCGCTCGAGTTCGGCCTCGTGAACCGCGTCGTGGGACGCGGGACGGCGCGCGCGGCGGCCGAGCAGCTCGCGCGGGAGATCGCGGCGTTCCCGCAGACGTGCATGCGGAACGACCTCCGGTCGGTCCACTTCCAGGAGGGCAGGCCCGAGGCGGAGGCGATGGCCCACGAGTTCGCGCTGGGGACCGAGTCCGTCGCCGCGGACGGCCTGGCCGGCGCCGCGCGCTTCACCGCCGGCGCCGGCCGCCACGGCTCCTTCACCTAGCGCCGGCCCGGCGCGCTCAGCGCGTCACCTCGCCGCGCTCGATGGTGTAGACGTCGCTGAGCAGGTCGGCGATGTGGCGCTGGTCGGAGTCGGCCACCAGCACCGCCAGGCCCGTCTCGCGGAGCTGGGCCAGCACCTCGGCGAACCGCCGCGCCAGCGCCGGCGCCAGGCCCTCGAACGGCTCGTCGAGGAGGAGCAGCCGGTCGGCCGCGAGCAGCGCGCGCGCCAGGGCGACCATCTTCTGCTGGCCGCCGCTCAGCTGGTTGGCCCGGCGGAGCCGGAACTCGCGCAGCTCCGGCATCAGGCCCAGGATCCACTCGACCCGGCGCTCGACGTCTTTCTTGCCGATGGCCCACGCCGGGAGCCGGACGTTCTCCACCACCGTGAAGTCGGGGACCAGCTTGCGGTCCTCCGGCATGTAGCCCACCCCGAGCCGGGCGCGCGCCTGCGGCGGCGTCCGGCGGAGGTCCACGTCGCCGAGGGCGATGCGCCCGGCGGTGAACGGCAGGAGCCCCATCACGGAGCGCATGAAGGTGGTCTTGCCGGCGCCGTTCCTCCCGATGAGCCCCACCATCGCGCGGGCGGGGATCGACATGCTCACCTGGCGCAGGACGCGCACGCTGCCGATCTCCACGTCGAGCCCCTCGACCTCGAGCATGGTCAGCTCCCCGGCGCCGTCTGCGTGGGCGGCGCGCCGGCGTGCCGCGCGGCCTCGTGCTTCCCCACCACCAGCTCGCGCACCCGGCCGTCGCCCAGCACCGCCGCCGGCGGACCGTCCGCGATGATGCTCCCCGCGGCGAACGCCAGCACGCGCTCGGCGTACCGGGCCACGATCTCCATGTCGTGCTCGATGAAGTGGATCGTGACCTGCTGCGTCCGCAGGGCGCGCATGATGACGTCCATCAGGTCGTACTTCTCGGCCGCGCTGATGCCGGAGGTCGGCTCGTCCAGCATCAGGAGCGCCGGCTTGCGCGCCGTCGCCATCGCGATGTCGAGGAGCTTCCGGACACCCTGCGGCAGCTTCGCGGCCACGTGCTTCCGGTACGACGCGAGGTGGTAGTGCGCCAGCAGCTCGTCGACCGCCTCCCGGCGCCGCGCGCTCTCGAGCGGGGCGCCGGCCGGGAGCCACCCTCCCTCCGCGATCCCGATCGCCATCATCAGGTTGTCCGCCACCGTCATGGAGCCGAAGACCTGGGGGATCTGGAAGGAGCGGCACAGGCCGGCGGCGGTGACGTGGCGCGGCCCCCGGCCGGTGATGTCGCGGCCCAGGTAGGTGATCGTGCCCCGATCCGGCCGGAGGTACCCCGTCACCAGGTTCACGAACGTGGTCTTGCCGGCGCCGTTGGCGCCGATGATGCCGACCGTCTCGCCGCGCCGGAACGCGACGTCGAGCTCGGCCGCGGCGACCAGGGCGCCGAACTGCTTCCGCAGACCCGCGATCCGCAGGATGGGCTCGTCAGGCACGCGGCGCTCCCTCCGGCCTGCGCAGCCGCGCGGCCAGCGACCACAGGCCGTCCGGCAGGAAGAGCATGGCCAGGACCAGCGACGAGCCGAGGATCAGCTGCCAGAACTTCGGCGCGTACTGGTTGGCGTAGGTCCGGATGATCTCGAAGACGCCCGTGCCGACCAGCGCGGACAGCACGTGGCCCGGCCCGGACAGGACGGTGACGAAGAGGAACTCGCCCGAGGTCGTCCAGTAGGCGACGTCGGGGTCGATGTGGCCGATGGCGAGCGCCACCATCGCCCCGCCGGCGCCGGCGAGGAGGGCTCCGACCACCACCAGCAGGTGGATCGTGCGGCGGACCGAGCCCCCGAGGTACAGGACGCGGATCTCGTTGTCGCGGATGGCGGTGGTCATGCGCCCCGCCGTGGAGTCGAGGAAGCGGTGGAGCACGACCAGGGTCGGGAGGACGACCACCATCGTCCCGAGCAGGAGCGCGGGGACCCGGGTGGCGTCGGTGGTGGCGAGGCCGAGGAAGGTGGGGCTCTCCACCCGCAGGCCGTCGGTCCCGCCGAACTCCGTCGACTTCACGAGGAAGCCGAAGAGCAGCATGGAGAAGGCGAGGTTCAGGTTGGCGAAGAAGATGCCGCGGTAGCGCGCCAGCAGGAACCCGAGGACGTAGGCCACCGCCCCGGCCACCGCCGCGCCGAGCAGCGTGATCACGAAGAAGTCGGTGATGCCGTGGCGGAGGCCCACCACGCCGGCCGCGTAGGCGCCCAGCGCGTAGAAGAGCGCCTGGCCGAACGAGATCAGGCCCGCGCGCCACATCACCACCAGCCCCGAGACGACGAGGCTCTTGGCGAGGATCACGGCGAGCAGGAAGACGAGCCACCCGGGGGCGAGGAGGGCCGCCGCCACCAGGGCGCAGACCAGCCCGAGCATCGCGAGGAGGAGCCCGCGCACGTCAGATCCTCCGCACCGCGGCCGGCGCGAACAGCCCTTCCTTGCGCACCGCCAGCACCGCCGTCATCACCAGGTAGATCACGAACACCTCGAGGGCCGGCACGAGGTGGACGGCCATGGCGCGCGCGATCCCGACCGCCAGCGAGCCGAGCAGCGCCCCCGGGATGCTGCCCATGCCGCCCATCACCACCACGGCGAACGCCACCACGATGACCTCCACCCCGATGCCGGGCTGGATGGAGATCATCGGCGCCGTGAGCGCGCCGCCCAGGGCACCGAACGAGCAGCCGATGATGAACGTCACCGTGGTGAAGCGCTTCACGTCGATGCCGACGATGTGCGCCATCTCGCGGTCGTGGATGACCGCCCGGAGGAGGAGGCCGCGCCGCGTCCGCGTGAGCCCCCACCAGAGCGCGACCGACACGACGGCCGCGATGACCACCAGCGCCAGGTCGTAGTTGGAGAAGGTGAGCCGCCCGAATGCGCTGCGCCCCAGCAGCGAGTAGGGCTGGTAGGCCGCGATCACCGTCCCGCCCCAGATCAGCGTCAGGACGTCCTCCAGGATGAGGAAGGCGGCGAACGTGATGAGGACCAGCACCACCTCGTCGCGGCCGTAGACGAAGCGGAGCAGCCCGCGCTCCAGGGCCAGGCCCACCACCACGCCCACCGTCACCGCGGCCGCCGCCATCAGGGCGAAGCTCTTCAGCGGGGTGAGCCCGGCCGCCGGGATCCACCCGATGAACGTGGCCGTGCAGTAGGCGCCGAACGCGTACAGGCCGCCGTGGGCGATGTTGAGGATCCGCATGACGCCGCACACCAGCGTCAGCCCGACGGCGACCAGGAAGAGCCAGGAGGCGTTGACGAGGCCGTCGATCAGGATTGCGACGAGCGTTCCCATGGGCGCGTTCCGGCGGGCCGGGCGGGGGACGGGTGGGCGGCGCCGCCGCGAACGGCCGGTGACGCCGGCCGCGGCGGGCGCTGCGCCGTCCTCAGGGGCACTTCGCCCCGGGCATGCCCGCCTCGAGCCACTGCTTGCTCGTCATGTCGGGCGGCGGGTTCACGCACTCGGCCGGGTAGTACCGGACGTTGACGAGCGTCGGCCCCTTCGCCTTGTCCATCTTGAACTGCCCGAAGGCGGCCTCGGTGATGGCCTGGTGGCCCTTCCCCAGCGCCATCTTCACGTGGGTGCTGAAGGACTCGAACTCCAGGCCGGTGAGCGCGGCGCGGATCTCGTCGGGCGTCGGCTTCCGGCCCGCCTTCTCCGCGGCCTTGTCCGCCGCCACCTTGTACGCCAGCACCGACTGGGCGATGTGGTAGGCCGGGTAGGACGGCTTGCGGTCGAACGCCTCCACGTAGTTCTTGACGAACCAGCGGTTGAGCTCCGTGTCGCGCGCCAGCGCGCCGTACGGGCCGCGCGCTCCCAGGATCGTCCCGTCGGCGAACTTGTCGGCCATGCGGTAGAGGCTGATCTCGGCGATGGTGTAGACCAGCTTGGAGCGGTCGTTCAGGCCCCGCCCCGCGGCCTGCGCCAGGAAGGCCTCCAGGTCGCCGCCCCAGAACGACGAGAAGATGAGGTCCGGCTGCTCCTCCATGAGGGCCGTGATCTCCGACGGGTACTGGCCCTGGAACAGCTTCGGGAAGAGGCCGCTCTTCGGCTGGGCCTTGGGGAGCAGCTTCTTCATCGCGAGCTGGAAGTCGCGCCAGGAGTCCTGCCCCCACGAGTAGTTCTGGTTGATGCCGGAGTAGGACTTCACGTTCGGCATCATGTCCTTGAGGTAGTGGGCCGCCCCCACGGAGGTGATGGTGCCGTGGGCGGTGGGGCGGAACACGTAGTCGTAGCTGCGCTCCTCGAAGATCTGCGGCGTGCCGCCCTCCGAGATGACCAGGGTCGTCTTCAGCTCGTCGGCCACCGGGGCCACCGCCAGGGCGTCGCCGCTCGACACGTAGCCGAAGACCGCCTTCACGTTCCGGCGCTGCACCAGCGCCCGGAACTCCTGCACCACCCGGGTGGTGCCGCCGTTCTCATCGTTGAAGATGGGCTCCACCTCCCAGCCGCCGAAGCCCGGCTTCTGGTAGGGCGGCGGGAGCTTCCCCTCGTTGGCGGCCCGGATCACCAGATCGGCCGCGTCGCGGAGCGGGATGCCGGTGGTGGCGGCGCCGCCGCCGCTCAGGAAGCTGACGATGGCCACCCGCAGCGGCTCATCCGCCGCGGCCGCAGGGGCGACGCTCCAAATGCTCGCGACCACCAGCAACGCCGCAAGGACACCTCTCGCCATCGCGTGCTCCTCCCGTGTAGTCGGCCGGGCGTCCCGCGACCCCGGGCACCCCGCCTCGCTCCGTCTCCTCAGAATCCCGGACGCTCGGTCCGGGCACCGTACCGCTCGGCTGCGGGTCGTGCCGGCATCGACGACGACGCGTGAAGAGGGGCCGCTGGACGACCGTCGAACGGACAAGGCTGTATACGACTGCACACAGAACGTCAAGGCGCGGATCGACATCTCACACGATTGGATCGGAGATCGCCACTCACGGATGTTGATTGCACGGCTCGATTGCCGGGTCGCGTCACGTGGCGCGCCGGCGAGGATCGACCTGGGGTGTCGCGGGGATGGGGCCGGCCGGCCATCGCCGGGCCGCGGCCCGGCGCGCGGTTCACTCCGCGCCGACGATCATCGTGAGGCGGAGCCGCTGCGCCTCGCGGATGTGCCGCCGCGCCGCCTCCTCCGCCGCGGCGGCGTCGCGCCGCGCGATCGCGCTCACGATGGCGACGTGCTCCTCGCACGAGCTCTCCAGGCGGCCCACCGCGGAGTAGGTGGTCCCCGGCAGCAGCGACATGGCGTCGTG
>JAJYGO010000143.1 GCA_021785115.1 Chloroflexota bacterium
ACCCGCACCGGCTTCTCGGTGAAGAAGCCGCGCGCCTCCTCGACCGGCATCGCCAGGACCTCGACGATGTTCCGCCCGCGCAGCCGGTACTCGAGGACCTCGTCGGTGTAGCGGCGGCCCTCGCACGCCTCGCACAGGCTGGCGACGTCGTACATGAACGCGAGGTCGGTGTAGATCATGCCCAGCCCGTTGCAGGCGGGGCAGGCGCCCTCCGAGTTGGCGCTGAACAGCGAGGCCTTCACGCCGTTGGCGGCCGCGAACGCCTTGCGGATCGGGTCGAGGATGCCGGTGTAGGTGGCGGGGTTGGAGCGGCGCGAGCCCCGGATCGCGGACTGGTCGATCAGGGTCACCGGCGGGTCGGTCCTGGGCAGGCAGCCGTGGATGAGGGAGCTCTTGCCGGAGCCCGCCACGCCGGTCACCGCCACCAGCACGCCGGTCGGGACGTCCACCGAGACGTCGCGCAGGTTGTGCAGGCGCGCGTGCCGGATCGGGATGGAGCCGTTCGGCGTTCGGGTCGCCGGCTTCACGGCCAGCCGGACGTCCAGGTGGCGGCCGGTGGCGGTCCCGGACCTGACGAGGCCGTCGACCGGCCCCTCGTACACGATCGTCCCGCCGTGCGAGCCGGCGCCCGGGCCCATGTCCACCACGTGGTCGGCGACCCGGATCACCTCCGGGTCGTGCTCCACGACGAGCACCGTGTTGCCCTTGTCGCGCAGGCGGCGCAGCAGGTCGTTCATCTGGTGGACGTCGTGCGCGTGGAGGCCGATCGTCGGCTCGTCGAAGATGTAGGTCACGTCGGTCAGGCTCGAGCCGAGGTGGCGGACCATCCGCGTCCGCTGCGTCTCGCCGCCCGACAGCGTGGACGTCTCGCGGTCGAGCGAGAGGTAGCCCAGGCCGATGGCCGCGAAGCTGTCCAGCAGCGCGGCGAGCTGGTTGAGCATCGGCGCGACGCCGGGCGCGTCGAGGCTGCGGATGAACGCCGCCAGGTCGCTGACCTGCATCGCAGCGCAGTCGGCGATGCTCCGGCCCTCGATCAGCGAGGACCGGGCGAGGGCGTTGAGGCGGGTCCCGCCGCAGGACGGGCAGGGCCCGAAGGTGGCCGCGCGCTCGACGGCCGCCCGCACGCCAGGCTGCAGCGAGTCCGGGTCCTTGACCAGCCACTGCCGCCGGATCTTGTCGACCAGGCCCTCGTAGGTGATGTTGATGCCGTTGAACTTGATCCGCTGGTCGGGCCCGTACAGGAGGCGCTGCAGCTCCGCCTCGCTGTAGTCGCGGAGCTTCTTGGCCGGGTCGAACAGGCCCGACTCGGCGTACAGCCGCTGGTTCCACATCCCCACCCCGAAGCCCGGGAAGGTGATCGCGCCCTCGTCGAGGCTCTTGGACCGGTCCACCAGCGCGTCGGGGTCCACCGCCGAGACCCGGCCCAGGCCCTCGCACTCGGGGCACATCCCGCCGCTGATCTTGAGGTTCTTGACCTCGCGCTCGGCGTGGTCCTTGCCGCCCTTCTCCAGGGTGATCACGCCCTTGCCGCTACCCGCCGGGGTGTTGAACGAGAAGGCGCTGGCCGGCCCGACGTGCGGCTGGCCCAGGCGGCTGAAGACGACCC
Source organism: Chloroflexota bacterium (assembly GCA_021785115.1). Next base: position 1,607 of record JAJYGO010000143.1, read on the forward strand.
GCAGCATCGCGTGGGCGTCGGTGGCGGTGCCCACCGTCGAGCGCGGGTTCGCGCCCATCGGCTCCTGGTCCACCACGATGGCCGTCGTCAGGCCCTCGAGCGAGTCCACGTCGGGCCGGGCCGGCGTGCCCATGAAGCTCTGGACGAAGGCCGTGTACGTCTCGTTGAGCAGCCGGCGCGACTCGGCGGCGATCGTCTCGTAGACCAGCGAGCTCTTGCCGGATCCCGACACCCCCGTGAACACCGTGAGGCGCCGCTTGGGGATGTCGAGGTTGACGTCCCGCAGGTTGTGCTCGTGGGCGCCGCGGACCTGGATCGCGCCCCAGGCGGAGGGCTGCTCGCTGGTCATCGACGACTCCAGCTGTGCCTGCCGTGGACCGGCAGTGCGTGCCGACCATCCTAGGGGCCGGCCGCCGCGGCGGCTTCTCCGAACCTGACCCGCCCGAGGGGCGCCTGCCGCTCCGCGTCGGGAGCCCCGGGCCCTCGGGCCGGTGACCTGGGCACCGGCAGACGGTCCGTCCGGTCCTTGCGCGGCCCCGGCCCCGTCCCTAGCGTCGAGATGCAACGGCTCGCAACAAGCGCTGAGCGCCTGGGATCTGCCGCAGTTGTGCGGCCGCCGAGGCCCCGCTCGGCGCCTGTCTCGCCGTGTCATCGCGATCGTGAGAGCGCTGGCGGCGGCCGTGGGGTCGCCACCGAAGAGGAAGGAGTCGCAGCAACCGTGATGGAGACCGAGACCCGGCCGGCGGGCCTGCCCAGGCTGAACGAGCCGGCCCCCGCGTTCGAGGCCGTGACCACCCAGGGGACGCTCACCCTGGAGGACTTCCAGGGCCGCTGGCTCATCCTGTTCTCGCACCCGGCCGACTTCACGCCGGTCTGCACGACCGAGTTCATGGCCTTCGCCGAGATCTACCCCGCCCTCCAGGAGCGGGGGACGGACCTGCTCGGCCTGTCCATCGACAGCGTCTTCTCGCACATCGCGTGGGTGCGCAACATCGAGGAGAAGACCGGGGTCCGGATCCCGTTCCCGATCATCGCCGACCTCAACAAGGAGGTCGCGTCCGCCTACGGCATGCTCATGCCCGGCGAGAGCAAGACCGAGACCTCGCGCTGCGTCTTCTTCATCGACCCCAAGGGCGTCCTGCGGGCGATGATCTACTACCCGCTCTCCCTGGGGCGGAACATGCAGGAGATCCTGCGCGTCATCGACGCCCTCCAGACCGCCGACAAGCACGGTGTCGCGACCCCGGCCAACTGGAAGCCGGGGGACAAGGTCATCGTCCCGGCGCCCAACACGCAGGAGCTGGCCGAGGAGCGGGTGCAGGCCGGCTACGAGTGCGTCGACTGGTACCTGTGCAAGAAGGACCTCTAGTCCGATGGCGTGCGTGAACCCCGACGGCACGGTCAGCCCGTCCGCCAAGGCCATCCTGGCGGCGCTCGACCGTTCCGCGACGCCCGAGCAGGTCGCGGCCGACGCCAAGCTGCCCCTGTTCCGGGTCCGCAGTGCCCTGCGCGAGCTGGCGCAGGCGGGACTGGTCGAGGCGGCCGAGGGTGGCCACGCCCTGACGGAGGAAGGGCGCAAGCGGATCTGACCCCAGAGGGGCGGACCGGTGTCCTCCGGCCCGCCCCGCCCTGCGCCGGCCCGCCGACCGCGTTCGGCCCGCGCCGCGGACGTCAGTCCGCCGATCCACGCAGGACGTCGCGCAGCGCCGCGCGGCGCCCCTCCGCCCACGTCTCGCGCGCCAGGATCGCCCGGAAGAGCGCCGGCGCGTCCCCGCCCGGGAACCCCGTCCGCCCGCGGCCGACGGCCTCCGCTCGATGGGCGTCCGACCCGCCGACGACCGCGTAGCCGCCGTCCCGGGCGAGACGCTCCACGCGCCGACGCCAGCGCGGCACCCACACGGCGACCGGGTTCACCGTCTCGAGCGCGTCCGGGCGGCAGCGCGGGTCGCCGTGGGCCAGGGCGAGCAGCCGTTCCGCCGTTGCCGCGCGCATGGGCGGCAGCAGGGGATGGGCGACGACCGCGAGCCCGCCCTGCTCGTGGACCGCCGCCACCGTCTCGTCGAGGGGCATCCCGGGCGGGACGCACGACGCCAGGCCGATCCCGACCAGATGGCCCTCGAGGGTGGCGATCTCCTCGCCCACGACCAGCTCCAGCGGCGAGCCGTCTTCGCGCGAGCGGGCCGCCAACTCCCGGGCGACGTCGATCCGGTCGTGGTCGGCGAGCACCGCGACCCGCAGCCCGCTTGCCCGGAGGGCGGCCACGATCGAAGCGGGGGTCGACGGCCGGGGGCTCCCGCGACGCGCATTGCCGCTGGGGTGGACATGGAGGTCGGCGTATCCGACCGGCGCGTTGGCGTGCATCGCCGACGATGATCGCAGCGTTGATGCACGGGCAGGGCGCGGGGGCCCGACGGCCACCCGGTTGCCGGTTCCTCCCGCCCCGGAGGACGGCTCGGCGCCGTTGGTGTGTAATGCAGGCCCGCGCACGCGACGGCCGCCCCCCGCGTCTCTGGAGGACCGTCGCCGATTGAGGAGGATCCGCATGCAGGGATCCCGCATTTCCACGCCTCGGCGCCGCGCCGGCGTCGCCTTCGGCGCCGCCGTCCTCGTGCTCGCGCTGGCCGGAGGTCCAGCCATCGCCGGCGACGGCGGCAACGGCACCCAGCCCGTCGACTTCCTGCACAACAACCTGCAGGACGCCCCGGTCCCCGGTGCCGTGTTCGGCACCGCTCCCGCCGCCAAGATCGGCACGCCGATCTGCACGACCACCACGTCCGACGCCGCCAACGTGAACACCGACTGCGAGGGGACCGGCCCCCACAACGAGACGTCCATCGCGGTCAACCCGACCAACCCGCTGAACATGATCGGCGGGCTCAACGACTACCAGCTCGCGATCAACCCGGGCGGCCACGTGTCCGAGACCGTGCTGTCCCGCGCGCACGTCACGTTCGACGGCGGCAAGACCTGGACCACCTACCCGATCTACTCCAACTCGACCTACCAGGGGACGGGCGATCCCTCGATCGCGTTCGACGCGACGGGCAACGCTTACTACGCGACGCTCGGCTTCCGCTTCGTGGGCCCGTACTTCGCGCAGAACCCCGACGTCGTGGTCCAGACGTCGAAGGACGGCGGCGTGACCTGGTCGCAGGCCCGCGTCGCGAGCGGCAGCGGCAACTCCACCAGCGTCGGCGACTCGCTCGACAAGGAGTACGTCGCGGCCTGGGGCGACGGCAACGCGATCGTGACCTGGGGCCTCTTCCGCCAGGGTCCGCACGGTGGCCTCCTGAGCGCCAGGATCTACGCGTCGGTCACCCACGACGCCGGCGCGACCTGGTCGATGCCGGCCCTGATCTCGGGATCGCTCGACCAGGCGTTCGTCGCCACGCCCACGGTCGCTGCGGACGGCAGCATCTTCGTCTCGTTCCTCAACACGACGGACCTGAAGACCGGACGCGACGACGTGGAGGTCGTCAAGGTCAGCCCCGCCGACGGGCATGCCCTCGCTGATCCGGTCAAGGTCGCGACGGCGATCGACGGCGCTACCGACTACCCGATCGCCTTCTACCGCCAGACCTACCAGGACAGCGCGTTCCGCTCCTGGGCGGCCGGCAACATCACCGCGGACCCGACGGACGCCAGCCACCTCGCGGTGGTCTGGTCGGACATGCGCGACAGCACGCTGCCGGCTCCGGCGGATCCCTACTCGGCGACGACCAACTCCGACATCGTCGTCAGCCAGAGCTTCGACGGCGGCAAGACCTGGTCCGAAGAACCGACCGCGCTGGCGATCCCCAACGACCAGTTCATGCCGTGGGGCGCCTACGACGCCGGCGGCCTGCTGCGGATCGGCTTCTTCGACCGCTCCTACGACCCGGCCAACCACGCGTACGGGTACACCCTCGCGACGGAGACGGCCCCGGGCTCGCTCGCGTTCACGACGCAGCAGGTGACCACGACGCTGTCCGACCCGACCCAGCACACCCGGTGGTTCTCCGGGACGACCCTCAACAAGGACTTCCCGAACCCGACCTCGTTCCTGGGCGACTACTCCAACATCGCCGTCGTCCCGGGCGGCGGGGTCGTCGCCTACTGGACCGACATGCGGAATTCGGTGTCCTTCGCCGGGCGGACCGGCAGCGGCGAGGACGGGTACTTCGCGGCCATCCCCTGAGCCCAACGCCGGGCGGCGCCGCGCGCGAATGCCGGCGCCGCCCAGCGCTCGCGCACGCTGCCTGACCGGTAACGCCCGGTCAGGCAGGCCTCGCGCACCGCGAGACGGCGCCCTCCTCGTCACCGGAGCAGGGAAGGCGGCCGGGGACCGATCGGGCCCTCGCGCTCCCCGCGGGCGGCCCGCGGGGCTCAGCGGCCTGGGTCGGCCCGGTAGGCCTCGGCGGCGGACATGGCGGCCGCGAGCGCGCGGTCATCGTCGGTCCCGGCCCCGAGGCCGGCGATCACGCCGCCCACGTCCGCGGCGCTGCGGTTCTGGCTCAGCTTCCACTTCGCCTCGACGCGGTCGATCTCGACCTCGATCCCGACGATTGCGCGCAGCTGGCCCGCGACGTAGGGCTCGGGCGCATCCGACACGGCCCACGGCTCCGCCCGGCCCTCCTCGTGCGCCCGTGTCAGCCGCTCGACGACGTCGCGCACCCAATCGGCGTCGTCATGGACTCTGAGCGTCCCGTGGACGGCGACGAGCACGTAGTTCCAGGTCGGCACGACCCGTCCGTGCTCGCGCTTCGCGGCATACCAGGCGGGGCTCACGTACCCGTCGGGGCCGTGGAGGAGGACGAGCGCCTCGCGCCCGTCGGCGCCCCGCCACTGGGCGTTCGGCCGGGCGAGGTGGCCGAGCAGGGACCCGTGCGGTCCTCCCGACGGGTCGTGCAGGAAGGGGATCATCGACACGGTGAGCCCGCCCTCGCCGGCGGTCACGAGGTCGCCCGCGCGCGCGGCGCGGAGCAGCTCGGTGACGTGCTCCTCGCTGGGCGGCCCGTTGTGGGGCGGGATGTACATGCTCGCGGATCCTACCAACAGGTCCCCATTCGAGGTGGCAGCCGCCCCGCGAAGTCAGGCCTCGCGGTCGAACGGCTTCTCCACCCGGACGCCGTCGTCGGTGCCCGTGTCCAGCTCCTCGGACAGCCGGCAGCGCATGGTCGTCCCTCGGGAGACGGAATCAAATGGCGCGCCCGACAGGATTCGCACGTGGGTGTACCCACTCGGGATTCCGGCTCGTTCCGATAGAGGGCGCCGCCGAGTGGGAGGCCGGCTGCCTCCGGAGCGCGTAGCGACAGGATCCACTCGCACCGGGACTCCTGGCGGGCGGCGTCCGGACCGCAGACCAACGTTGCCAGGTGTCGGGGTGCTCGATTCGACCGATGCTGCCGGAAAGTGATACCAGATGGCGCCGGAAGATGGTAGTCAACACTGACGGAGAGTGGTACCGTGAGGAGCGTGGATGGCTACTCGCCGCGCCTCGTCGACAGCCTGATCGACCGGCTGCTGACCGAGCTGCCAGCGCTGTTCATCGTCGGCCCGCGCGCCACGGGCAAGACGACGACCGCCGCTCGCCGTGCGCGGACCATCGTCCACCTCGACCGCCAAGCTGAGGCCGTCGCGTTTCGAGCCGATCCCGACGCCGCCCTGCGCGGCCTCCCCGAGCCGGTCCTTCTGGACGAGTGGCAGGCCGTGCCGGGCGTGCTGGGGGCCGTCAAGCGCGCCGTTGACGCCCGCCCGGTTCCCGGCCGCTTCCTCGTGACCGGATCCGTCCGCGCGGACCTCGAAGGCGAGCAGTGGCCCGGGACTGGCCGCCTCACCCGGGTCCCGCTCCACGGGATGACGGTGCGGGAGTGGTGGGGGCGGACCGACGTCTCGCCGTTCCTGGACCGCGTGGCGTCGGGCGCGGAGATCGCGCCGGCGCCCGACACGCCGGACCTGCGCGGCTATGTGGAGCTCCTGCTGCGGAGCGGCTATCCGGAGCCCGCGCTGCGCCTGTCGGTCGAGGCGCGCGAGCGCTGGCTGGAGAGCTATGTCGACCAGGTGGTCACACGCGACACTGAGCTGGTCGATGGCGGCAGGGACCCCGCCAGGCTGCGCCGCTACTTCGAGGCGTACGCCGTCAACACGGCGGGGCTGGTCGACGACAAGAGCCTGTACGAGGCCGCGGGGATCAACCGGAAGACGGCACAGGCGTACGAGGCGCTGCTGACCAACCTGCTGGTCATCGAGGCGCTGCCGGCGTGGACCAGCAACCGACTGAAGCGGCTCGTCCTGTCGCGGAAGCGGTACGTCGTGGACCCCGCCATCGTCGCCGCGCTGCTGCGGGTCGATGCCAACGCGATCATGCGCAGCGGTGACCTGCTCGGGCGGCTGCTCGACACCCTGGTCGCCGCGCAGCTGCGGGCGGAGCTCGTTGTGAGTCGTTCGCGCCCGCGCCTGTACCACGTGCGGGAGGAGCACGGCAGGCTCGAGGTCGACATCCTGGGCGAACTCGGCGGCGGCGCGGTGGTCGCGATCGAGGTCAAGGCGACCGCGGCGCCGGGCACGGGCGACCTGCGCCACCTGATCACGCTCCGGGATCGGCTCGGTGACCGGTTCGTCGCCGGCGTCCTGCTCCACACGGGTCCGCGAACCTTCCGGGCCGGCGATCGCATCCTGGCCGCGCCGATCTCGACGCTGTGGGCCTGAGATGCAGCGGGGGAGCGGGGACGTCCCGTAGACCCCACGATCGGGGACGAGGAGTGGGAGGCAGGCTGCCTCTTCAGCGCGTAGCGCCTGCACGTGCTCCCGCTCCGCGCACCGTCCTGGCGGGACGGTCCTGTGCAGGGCGGCCCGCTTGGTATGCAGCGGGTCCGGGTTCTTGGCCAGCCGGCCTTCAGCCGCCGAGGATGCGATCCCGCTGCTCCACAGGCATGGCGTTGAACGCGAGGATCCAGGCGTTGACGGCCCGCTTGTCGGTCACGTCGACGCCGGCCTCCTGCATCGCGCGCACGAGCCCCTTCGCGGGGCCGGCGGCGTTCGGGTCGCGCATCGCGGCGAGGTACTCCGGCTCGAAGGCGTCCACCGCGTCCAGTGTCTCGGCGATCGCCGCCCCGGACAGGCTCCGCTTCTCGCCGGCGAACCGGACCCACCGTCGCAGCACCTCGGTCAGGGCATCGACCTCAGGATCCTCGAGGCTGACCTTGCGGGGGAACCAATCGGCGAGGGCGATCTCGACGACGACGGGGCTCCACCGGAGCGGGTCGCCGTCGTGGAAGTCGCACTTGAAGTCGACCAGGTATCGGGCGAGGTTCGCGCTCGCGCCCAGGCCCGATGCGTGGCTGGAGCGCCGGAACTCGGCGAGGAGCGAGCGCCGTGCGCCGGGCTTGACTTCGGGCCAGGAGATCTCGACGGCGGCAGGGAGCAGCGAGAGCCTGGAGCGGAGCAGAGGGGCGAGGCCCGGGACCTCGTCGTCGATCGGCGGGTCGAGGTACAGGTCGAGCATCGTCAGGCCTTGCGCCCAGAGGTCCGCGAGCTCCTGGGGCTCCACGGGACGGATCGCCATCCCTGACACCTCGGTCCATGCCGCCCGCACCCGTTCAGCGCTCGGGGCGAGCATGGCCTGGCGGATGAGACCCTGGAAGTTGTGGTCGATCATGGTCACGACGGCGTGCGGCTCACGGCCGGGGTAGGCGAAGTCGCCGACCAGCTGCGTCTGGTCCCCCAGCTCGTCCGTCGAGGCCCAGGCACCCACGAACGCAGGGCGGCCGGTCACCGTCGACCAGCCGGCGTCCTCGATGCCGGACGCCCGCATGCGCACGGCGCCTGCCCGGGCGGCTGCGGCGATTGGCTCCGGGCCGAGCGTGGCCACCGCCCGCAGCAGGGCCAGGGCGTCAGCGCCGCCGTGGGAGGCGGCAACGTCGGCGATCATCGCCACGCCGGAGGCGACGGCCTCGCCGCGGTCGATCGGGTGGCCGCTCGCGAACGGCGCGATGAGCATGCTCGCGATGCGTTCGGCCTCGAGCGGGTCGTCGGTGGCGCCGAGCCCCCGCACGAGCTTCGCGAGGGCCGCGCGCCATGTCGCGGGCGAGGGGCCGCCCGAGCCTGGCCGCCCACTCCGCCGCGGGCGATCACCTGTGCGCCGGCTGCCGTGGCGCCGGGGGGTGTTCTTGTTGCTCACCCGGGGACTCTAGCCCACCCGCGTTGCCGCTCCAGCCGCTGCAACGCACAGGCCAACATCCCAGCAGATTCCGAACTCCGATTCACCTGTGCTCCGCGTGGGCCGCCTTGCGCACAGCGGCCGCGGAATGGGTGCCTTGACACGACACGATTGGGTGCCCATGATCGACTCAAATGGGTGCCCTAGAGCCAGCCGCTCTAGGCGGCGATCTCCTCTACAGGCCGCGTGTGGCGGACGCCGAGCTGGCGGCCATGCTGCTGGCCGCGGGCGCGGTTGTCGTCGAGGGGCCGCGCGCCTGCGGGAAGACCCAGACCGCCCTCCGGGCCGCCGCGAGTGCCGTCCGGCTCGACGTCGACGACGCGGCGCGGGCGGCCGGGCTGCTGTCGCCGGGGCTCCTCCTCGACGGGGCGCGCCCCCGGCTGGTCGAC
>JAJYGO010000256.1 GCA_021785115.1 Chloroflexota bacterium
CGGGCGGCCGGTCCCGCGGCGGTCCGCCCGTGGTGGACCTCATAGCCGCGGAGCGTCTCGCCCCGCCAGGCCACCTCCGTCTGGCGCGTGGTCTTCTGGGGGTCCAGGGTGGTCTCGAGGTCCAGCAGGCCCAGCCCGTCCATGTCGCCGCCCTCGAGCACGGTCGGGTCCAGGACACGCCGACCGAGGAGCTGCATGCCGCCGCAGACGCCCACCACCGGCACGCCGGCCACCGCTGCCCGGGCGAGGTGACCGTCCAGCCCGCTGGCGCGCAGGTATCGCAGGCTCGCGGCCGTGTTCTTCGATCCGGGCAGCAGCACCGCCGCGAAGCGGTCGAGCGCCGCGGGCTCGCGGACCGGCACCACCGTGACGCCCGGCTCATGGAGCAGCGGGTCGAACTCGTCGAGGTTGGACGCGTACGGGTAGAGCACCAGCGCGATGTTCACGTCGCCTTCGACCGGGGCGGCGGCGTGGTGGAACGCGTCCTCCTCGGGGAGGTGGTGGCGGAGCATCGGCACGATGCCCACGGTCGCGACGCCGGTGCGCTCCTGCAGCCAGTCCATCGCGTTGCCGAGCAGCGCTGGGTCGCCCCGGAACTTGTTGAGGACGAAGCCTCGGACGAGCGCCTGCTCGTCGGGCGCCAGGCACAGCCACGTGCCCAGGAGGTGGGCGAACGCCCCGCCGCGGTCGATGTCGGCGACGAGGTAGACGTCCGCGCCGGCCTCGAGGGCCACTCGCATGTTCACGATGTCCGACGCGCGCAGGTTGACCTCGGCCGGGCTGCCGGCCCCCTCGATCACCACGAGGTCGTGCTCGGCCACGAGCGAGCGGAGCGCGTCCCGCACCGTCGGCCACAGCAGCTCCGAGCGGCCGAGCCACGGCAGGGCCGTCATCTCCGGGTCGTGGCGGCCCATCACCACCACCTGGCTGAACGTGTCGGCCGAGGGCTTGAGCAGGATCGGGTTGTGCCTGGCCTCGGGCGCCACGCGGGCGGCCATTGCCTGGAGGTACTGCGCCCGGCCGATCTCGAGGCCGTCGGGCGTCACGGCGGCGTTGTTGCTCATGTTCTGCGCCTTGAACGGCGCCACGCGCAGGCCCAGGTTCGCGTAGTGCCGACACAGGGCGGCCGCCAGGAACGACTTGCCGGCGTCGCTGGTGCAGCCCATGACCATGATCGGGCGGCGTGCCGTCATGCCGGGGCCCCCGCGGACGCGCCCGGCGCGGCGAGCGAAGGCGGCCGCGGCCGCGCGCGGATCCCAAGAACGCGTGACGAGCGGTGCATCGCCCCCACAATGCCCGATGCCCGCGCCGGGCGCCGGCTCTGTCTGTGGGGCCCCGGCGGAGAGGAGCGGCCGAAGCGCTCTCTGCACCTAGACCGTGCCCACCTCGTCGAGCAGCTCGCCGTCAGGGCCCTGGAGCTGGAGGACCACCGCGGCCTGGCCGAGGATGTGGGTGGAGCAGGAGAGGCACGGGTCGTAGGCGCGGACGAGGGCGGACACGCGGTTGAGCGCGCCCTCCTGGATCTTCGTCCCGTCGACGAACCGCTTCGCCACCTGGAGCACGCCCCGGCCGATGGCGAGGTTGTTGTGCCCCGTCGCCACGATCAGGTTGGCCCAGGTCATGGCGCCGTTGTCGTCGACCCTGTAGTGGTGGATGAGGGTGCCCCGGGGCGCCTCGATCATGCCCACGCCCTCGAGGTTGTTCACGCCGGCGTGCGCGCGCACCTTGGTGCCCAGGATGGCCGGGTCGTCGAGGAGCTGCCCGATCCGCTCGAGGCCGTACAGCGCCTCGATCAGGCGGGCGTAGTGGTAGTGGAACCCGCTCTGGACGATCCGGCCGAAGCGCCCGCGGTACTCGGCCAGCTCCGCGTCCGCGAGCGGCGTCCCGCACCGGTCCGCCGCGTTGAGCCGGGCCAGCGGCCCGACCCGGTAGATGCCCTCCGGGTAGCCGACCGGGCGGTAGTACGGGGCCTTGAGGTACGAATCGGAGAGGGCCGCCTCGGCGATGTGCTCCGCGTAGGCCTCGGGCGCGACCTGGTCGGCGACGATGGCCCCGTCGGGGCCCACGAACCGCAGCCGCCCGTCGTACAGCGCGAGGCTCCCGTCCGGACCCACCAGACCGGCGTACATGGTCGGGAAGTTCGAGAACGCCTCGATCTCGGCCGGATAGCCCTCGACGGCCTTCTTCCACAGGGCCAGAGTCCGCTGCACGATCGCCAGCGCCGCGGGCAGCTCGGCGAGCGTCTTCTCGCGGACGGACGGGTCGACCGGCGTGTTCACGCCGCCCGGCACGGTCCAGGACGGGTGGATGCGCTCCTTGCCCAGGCGCTCGATCAGGGTCTGGCCGAACTTGCGCAGGGCGATGCCGTCGCGCAGGGCGTCGGGTTGCTCCTCGAGCAGGCCCGCCACGTTGCGTCGCGCCGGGTCGTAGTCCATGCCCAGCAGCAGGTCGGGCGCGGACAGGTGGAAGAACGAGAGGGCGTGGCTCTGGACGAACTGCGCCATGTGGAGCAGCTCGCGCGCCCGAGTCGCAGCGCTGGGGATCCGCACCGCCATGATCGCGTCGCACGCCTTCGAGGAGGCGAGCAGGTGGCTGACGGGGCAGATGCCGCAGATCCGCGCGGTGATCGAGGGCATCTCGTAGTACGGCCGCCCCTCGACGAACTTCTCGAAGCCGCGGACTTGGGTCACGTGGAACTGGGTGTCGCTGACCTGGCCCCGCTCGTCGATCCGGATGGTGATCTTGGCGTGGCCCTCGATCCGGGACACGGGGTGGATGCTCAGCGTGCGGGCCGTGGCCGGCGCCGCCTTCGACTTGGTCGGCATGGCGCTCCTACCCGAATCTGAGCTTGGACCCGAGGTCCGGCTCGCGACCTTCGAGGAGGTCGGAGAGGACCGTCAGGATGGCGTTGGGGCGCGGCGGGCAGCCGGGCACATGAAGGTCGACCTTGACCGTCTGGCGGAGCGGCTCCGCCTGGCGCAGCAGCGGCGGCACCCCGTCGGTGGGGATGCCCTCGGATTCGTCCGCGCCCTCGACGTAGACGCGCTCGAGGAGCCTGCGCACCGGGATCCCGTTGCGCATCGACGGCACGTTGCCCGTCACGGCGCAGTCGCCCAGGGCGATGAGGTACTTGCTGCGGGCGCGGGCGGTCTGCACGAGCTCGCGGTCGTCCTGGCTGCTCACGGCACCCTCGACGATGGCGACGTCCACGCCCTCGGGCCACTCCTGCGCGTCCACGAGCGGCCCGAACACGATGTCGGCCTTGCGCAGCACCCCGACGATGGCCTCATCGATGTCGAGGAGCGACATGTGGCACCCGGAGCAGCCGTCGAGCCAGCAGGTGCCGATCTTGACCTTGTCCATCACGAGCCCTCGCGCATCGAGGTCAGGCGGCTGACCACGGTCTTGTGCTTGGTCATCTCCTCCACGGCCCAGCCCTTCTCGGCCATCGCGCCCGTGGGGCATGCCTGCACGCACTTGCCGCAGCTGGTGCAGCTGGTTGCCTCGCCCCACGGCCGCCGGAGCTCCGAGACGAGCTGGGACCCGATGCCTCGACCGGCGATGTCCCACACGTGGGCACCTTCGATCTCGGCACAGGTCCGCACGCAGCGCCCGCACAGGATGCAGCGGTTGTGGTCGAGCACGTACCGCGGGTGGGTGGTGTCCACCGGCAGCCGCGGGCAGCTGTACGGATACCGGACGTGGGTGACGCCGTGCTACTGGGCGAGGGCCTGGTGCTCGCAGTGCCCGGAGGACACGCACACCGCGCACACGTGGTTCCGCTCCGCGAACAGCAGCTCGAGGGCGATCTGGCGGTAGGACTCGATCTGGGGCGAGGTCGTCACCACGGCCTGGCCCTCCTGCACCGGGGTCGTGCAGGCCGGGATCAGCTTGTTGACGCCCTCCACCTGCACGACGCATAGGCGGCAGGCGCCGGTGGCGCTGAGGCCCTCCATGTAGCACAGGGCGGGGATGTACTTGTTGTTGGCGCGCGCGACCTCGAGGATGGTCTGGCCGGCCGTGGCCGCGATCACCTCGCCGTCGATGCGGACCTTCACCTTCTCGGCCAAGGTGATCTCCTACCTCTCGGTGCTGCGGATGTCGCAGCGAAGGCAGCGGGACGTTTCCGCCAGGGCCGCCACCGGCGTGAGGCCGAGCGACACCTCCTCGCAGCTCGTGACCCGCTCGTCCGCTGGCCGCTCGGGCGGCGTGTGGCGACCGACCTCCGCCGGGGTCTCCGGCGGCTCCATCGCGTACACGAACTCCGGCAGCAGCCGCGGGTAGCGCTTCTGCCCCATGAGCCGCTTGTCGATGTTGCGGGCCGCCTTCTTGCCGTAGCCCATCGCGTTGGACACGTTCGACGCGCCCGTGATGAGGTCGCCGCCGGCGTAGAACCGCTCCCGGCTCGTCTCGAGCGAGTAGCGGTCGACGACGATGGTGCCGTCCTCGTTGAGCGTGAGACCCGATGCCAGGGAGAAGTCGGGATCCACCTTCTCGCCCACCGCGAGGACGACCGTGTCGCAGTCGAGGCGGATCACCTCGTCGGTCGGGACCGGCCTGCGCCTGCCCGAGAGGTCGTACTCGCCGGGCGTGGTCACCACCGCCTCCAGCGCGCGGACCTGGCCGCTCTTGTCGCCGATGATCCGGTGCGGGGCGGCCAGATAGGCCACCTTGACGCCCTCGTGCTCGGCCGCCTCGATCTCCTCGGGGATGGCCGGCATGTCCTTGCGCTCGCGCCGGTACACGACCGTGACCTCCGCGCCGAGGCGCCGGGCGGTCCGCGCCGAGTCGATCGCGGCGTTGCCGCCGCCGATCACCACGACCTTCTTGCCGACCGGCACGTCCTGCTTGCGCGAGGCGGCCTCGAGGAAGGGGAGGGCCGGCATGACGCCGGTCAGCTCGGTGCCCGGAAGGTAGACCCAGGCCTCCTTCCAGGTGCCGATCGCCATGAACACCGCGTCGTACTGGTGGGCGAGGTCGTTGAGGGAGACGTCGTTGCCCACGTCGATGTTGCACTCGAAGCGGACGCCCACGCGCTCGATGAGCTCGATCTCCTTGTCGAGCACGTGCTTTGGCAGCCGGTACTCCGGCAGGGCGTAGCGGAGCATGCCGCCCGCCGCCGGCCGGGAGTCGTAGACGACCACGCTGTGCCCGAACAGGGCGAGGTAGTAGGCGCAGGCGAGCCCGGTGGGCCCGGCGCCCACGACCGCCACCTCGCGGCCCGTGGGCTCTAGCCTGCGCTCGCGGACCTTGGCGACCATGGTCTCGAAGCGGTCCGTCAGCAGGACCTCGTCCGCGATCAGGCGGTGGACGTCGCGCATGTTGACCGGCTCGTCGATGCCCGCCCGCCGGCAGCGGTCGTCGCACGGGTGCTGGCACACGCGCCCGGTGGAGGCCGGCAGCGGGTTGTCCAGGATGACCGAGAGGAACGCGTCCTCCAGCCGGCCCTCGCTGTACAGCTGCAGGAAGCGCGGGATGTTCATGTGCAGCGGGCAGGAGTTCTCGCACGGCGAGAGCGCAAGGTCCTCGCACACGCCCGCGCGGCAGCGCTTGGCGACGATGTGGTCCTCGAACTCGTGCCGGAAGTGGCGCAGGCTCGTGAGCACCGGGTTTGGGGCACTGCCGCCCAGGGCGCACAGTGAGGTGTCCCGGACCATGCGGCACAGCTCGTCGAGCAGGGTGATGTCGTCCGCGGTGGCGACGCCCTGAGTGAACCGGTTGAGCATCCGGAGGGCCTTGTCGAGCCCCACCCGGCACGGGACGCACTTGCCGCAGCTCTCGGAGTGGGTGAACTCGACGAAGTACCGCGCGACGTCCACCATGCAGTTGTCGGCGTCCATGACGACCATGCCGCCGGAGCCCATGATGGAGCCGAGCTGGGCGAGGGTCTCGTAGTCCACCGGCGTGTCGAACATGTCGGCCGGGATGCAGCCGCCCGACGGGCCGCCGGTCTGGACCGCCTTGATGTCGCGGCCGTTGGTGCCGCCCTCGCCGATGTCGTAGATGAACGTCGAGAGCGGCGTGCCCAGCGGCATCTCCACGAGGCCGGTGTTGCGGACCTTGCCGACCAGCGAGAACACCTTGGTGCCCGCGCTCTTGGGCGAGCCGGTCTCGGTGAACCACGCTGGGCCCTTGGCGACGATGGGCGCGATGTTGTACCAGGTCTCGACGTTGTTGATGTTGGTGGGCCTGCCGTTGAGGCCCTTCTGGGCCGGGAACGGCGGCCGCGTCCGCGGCCGGCCGGCCTTGCCCTCGAGCGATGCGATGAGCGCGGTCTCCTCGCCGCACACGAACGCGCCCGCGCCTTCGACCATGTCGAGGTCGAACGCGAAGTTGCGTCCGAGGACGTTGTCGCCCAGGACGCCGTACGCGCGGGCTTGGTCGATCGCCTGCTCGAGGCGCATGACCGCGAGCGGGTACTCCGCGCGCACGTAGATGATCCCGCGCGGGGCGCCGGTGACGTAGCCGGCGATGAGCATCCCCTCGATCAGGGCGTGCGGGTCGGACTCGATCTCGTTGCGGTTCATGTAGGCGCCCGGGTCGCCCTCGTCGGCGTTGCAGATGAGGTACTTCTCGGGGCCCGGGGCCTTCGCGAGGAACTCCCACTTGTTGCCGGTCAGGAATCCGGCGCCCCCGCGGCCGCGGAGCTTGGACGCCTTGACCTGCTCGATGACAGCGGCGGGGTTCTGGTCGATCAGGACCTTGTAGAGGGCCTGGTAGCCGCCGACGGCGACGTACTCCTCGATGTCGTCGGGGTTGATCAGGCCGCAGTTGCGCAGGACGATCTTGACCTGGCCGTGGAAGAAGGGGATCGCGCCCCACGACGGCACGTCCGGGTAGCCGGTCCCGTACTTGACGTGGCCGGTGAGGTGGTCCCAGGCCTCGATCTTGCACAGGACCGTCTCGGCCGGGGGCAGCGAGTCGTGGGCCAGGGCGTCGAGGATGTCGGCGACGTGGTTGGGCCGGACGCGCCGGAGCATCAGCAGCGGGTGGCCGGGCGCCCACACGTTGACGAGCGGCTCCTCGGCGCAGAACCCGAAGCAGCCGACCGGCGCGAGCGAGATGTCCAGCCCGCGCGTGTCGACCTCGTTCTTGAGGGCGTGGTAGACGGCCTCCGCCCCGTTGCCGGTGCCGCAGGTGCCCATGCCCACCGCGATCCGCGGCCGGGACGGCAGGAGCTTGGCGAGGCCGGCTTCGCGGACCTCGGCGAAGGCGGCGAGGTCTTGGATCCTCATCGGGAGCCGTCCTTGCGCAGCAGCTCCACATCGCGGATGAGGGCCTGCTCCTTGACGTGGCCCCGGATCGTGTGGTCGATCTCCGCCACGGGCGCCAGCGCGCACTGGCCGAAGCACGCCACGGTGCGGATGGTGAACCTGCGGTCCGGCGTCGTGAGCGTGAGCTTGTCGGCGGTGCCCGATTCCTCGAGGCCGAGCTGCAGCTTCACGCGCTCCAGGAGCGACCTCGAGCCGCGAGTGTGGCAGGCCGTGCCGCGGCAGATGGCGATGGTGTGGGTGCCCTGCGGGTCCAGGTTGAACAGCGCGTAGAACGTCGCCACCGCGTAGACCTGCGACTGCGGCGTGCCTGTTCGGAGCGCGACGTACTCGAGCGTCTCCATCGGGAGGTACTTGTGGCGGTTGGCGTCCTGCAGCTTCTCGAGGATGCCGAGCAGCGCGCCGGGTCGGCCCGCGTGATCGCCGATGATCCGGTCGATCAGGTCATGGTCGTCCACCCGGGGCAGCGCGGAGGCCAGCGCATTGGTCATCGGACTCTCCAGAGCAGAAGACCGTGCCCCTGGGGCAGGCAGCCGAAGCCCGGCCCGCGGGACGCACGGCGACTGGGCACAGCGTCCGTCCCGGCGGCCCTGCGGTGAAGTGCCGTCAGGGAGGCGGAGGTACTGGCGCGGCGGCCGGGCGGCATGGGCCGGGGCCCGGGCCTGACCTGCGGTTGGTCACTTCCGGCAGCCGCCGATCTTGCGCCGCGTGCGGGCGCGCCGACGCAGGAACGCGCAGCGCCATCCGCACGCTCGACGCGCAGCCGCGTGAGGTTCTGGAGCCGCTCGCAACTGTCCAGGTCACGGACCTGCGCGAGGGGCTCGCCTCGCACCTCGACAAAGGACAGGTCGATGACGGGGACGCTGTGCAGATCAGGACCGCGGGCGCACGGCCGCCGAGAAGTGAAGGGGATGTCGTTCCCGGCGCTACTGGCGGCTGGCGGCAGGGCCCGCTGCTGGCGCGCGCAAACGCTCAGGTTCACCGTGACGAAATCGAGGGTCTGACGCAGCGGGCACGCCAGAGCACTGCAACTACAGCGAAGGCATGCCGGATGGCTCGAGCGTGACTGATCCTCCAGCCTGGGCCAGGAACCTCGGACATTCCAGCTGGGAAGTCCCGGTCCTTGGACTGCTCGAGTTGGCCCGGAGTCACCCGCGTGGGCGTGTCCCGCCCCTAGGCGTGACTAGCGATAGCAGGGCTATCCCGACCACGGGGGACAAGAGCAGTGACGCCAATCCCCAAGCAACCTGGCTGAAACCGCGTCGGCGGGCCGCGATGCCGACGAGCCAAGCGCCGAGCACCCATGCGGCGGCAAAGGCAATCCGATCGATCGTGTAGAGCGTGTCCGTCATCGTCCGACAATCACGTCTGCTTCGAGCGCCTATGGTCGGCCTGCGAGGGCGGGGCGTCAAGCACTTGGTCGGCGAGGTGTCGACGGCGAGGAGCCGGCCGCTCGCTACCTTCGCCCTCGCCCCGGCGTCGCTGCACCATGGGCCGCGACTGGGCCGTGGCGCGTCTGACTGGACATCCGCCTGCGAACACACCGAGCGGTGGTCGGCGCGGACGGCACCGTCGTCCTCCCGGTCGTCCGGGCGCCGAGCGGCGGCGGGGTCGGGCTCCTCGTGCTGTCGCGCGACGGGCGCTCGGCGGCGGGCCCCGCCTGGCTGCCGTCGGATCGCAGCACGTTGATCCACTCGCCGCCGAGGAAACGGCAAGTTCTCGCCAGCCTGGCTCGAGCGCCACGTGCAGAGCGTGGCTCCGCCCCGACCCTGGTCACCCTGACGGGCAGATTGCCTGGTTGGGCGCTGGCTCGGTGCGCAGGAGAGCGGCGGCCGCCTTGACGTCAACCACCCCCTGCTCCAACTGGCCGAGCGCCCAGCTCACGCTCCCGAGGCCGCTCGGTGGCGCGCTGGCGCCGGGAGCCTGCTGCCCCTCGAAGAACGCCGCCGCGCCGGCGAGATCCTCTGCCGCGGCGCGAATGGCGTTCGCCTGAGGGTCCGCTCGGCCGGAGGCGGTGTACGCGCCGTACACCTCCTTGATCGGACTGAGGACGGCCTCCGCGGCGTTGAGGACCTCGGTGCCCGGGGCGCCGGATCCCACGGCGCTGCGCAGGGAAGGCACCCCCCGAGCGGCGGTGAGCAGCCGGCCCAGCGCGGCGCAGTCGTCTGCAGCAGGCGAGGCGACGCCGCCCGGCCGCGTGGCGGTGCTGGTCGGCGTGCAGCCGAGCGCGACGACCAGCACGACCACCGCGGGACCGAATTGCCTGAGTCTCGCCATCTTGACTTGGCCGGACCTCGGACCGGGCTCAGGGGGTGAAGAGCACGTCGACCTTGATGGACCCCTTGAGCGAGTCCGTGAACGCCCTGGCGTCGAACTCGGGGTCGGCCGCCGCGAGATCGGAGAGCATCTTCCCGCCGGCGATCATCCGTGCGGCGATGGCTCGGGGACTTGCTCTACCCGCTTGGGGTTACTTCGCCCGGCTGCCGTCGCCCTTCACCTCCGCGTGGCCCCCGAAGCCCCAGCGCATGGCCGACAGGACCTTGTTGCCGTAGGTCTCCTCGCCCCGCGAGGAGAAGCGGGAGTAGAGCGCGGTGGTCAGCACCGGCGCAGGCGCGGAGGTCTCGATCGCCGCGATGCTGGTCCACCGGCCCTCGCCCGAATCGGCCACTGTGCCGCCGAAGCCCTCGAGGTTCGGGTCGGCGGCCATCGCCTGGGCGGTGAGGTCGAGCAGCCACGACGCGATCACGCTGCCGCGTCGCCAGACCTCGGCGACGGCAGGCAGGTCGAGGTCGTACTGGTAAAGCTCCGGATCCGCGAGCGGGCTGGTCTCGGCGTTGACCTCGCGGTTGCCCGCGCCGGCATTCGCGTGGTGGAGGATGTTGAACCCCTCCGCGTACGCCGCCATGACGCC
>JAJYGO010000002.1 GCA_021785115.1 Chloroflexota bacterium
CTCACGCCGCAGGAGACCGAGGAGAGCTTCGCGGTCCTGCGCCGCCTGGCCGACCAGGGCCACAGCATCGTGTTCATCAGCCACAAGCTCTACGAGGTGCTGGCGATCGCCGACCGGATCACCGTCATCCGGCGCGGGCGCGTGGTGGGGGAGCGGAGGCCCGCGGCGACCAACGAGGACGAGCTGGCCGAGCTGATGGTCGGCCGCGAGGTCCAGCTCACGGCCGACCGGGGCACTTCCCACCCGGGCGAGCCGATGCTGCGCGTGACCGGCCTCGAGGCGTCCGACGACCGGGGACACCCCATGGTCCGAGGCGTGGACCTGGAGGTTCGGGCCGGCGAGATCCTGGGGGTCGCGGGCGTGGCCGGCAACGGCCAGGACGAGCTGGTGGAGTCGATCGTGGGCCTGCGCCGGCCCACCGCCGGCACGGTGACGCTCGACAGCGCGAACATCACCGGTCATTCACCCCGCGCCCTCAACGAGGCGAGCGTGGCGTACGTCCCGGCAGACCGTCACCGGTTCGGCCTCATCCTTCCGTTCTCGATCGCCGACAACCTGGTCCTGACGAGCTACTACCGGTCTCCATACGCGCGCGGGGTGGTCCGTGACGGCGTGTCCATCGAACGCGACGCGCGTTCCTCGGTGGCCCGCTTCGACATTCGCACGCCGTCGGTGACGGCCAGTGCCGCCACGCTGTCGGGGGGCAACCAGCAGAAGATCGTCGTGGCCCGCGAATTCGACCGCGATCTCAAGCTGCTGGTCCTGGACCAGCCCACCCGCGGCCTCGACGTGGGGAGCATCGAGTTCATCCACAAGCAGGTCATCGCCAAGCGGGACGCCGGGACGGCCGTGCTCCTGGTGTCGGCGGAGCTGGACGAGGTGCTGGAACTCTCGGACCGCATTGCGGTGATGTACAGAGGTCGGATCGTGGCCGTGCTCGACGGGCCTACCGCTGACAAGAACGACGTGGGCCTGCTGATGGCGACCGGCGGCACCGCCCGCGGCGGGGCGCAGTCCGCGGAGGCGTCGGCGTGAGCGGGCCGGCGCCCGCGCCCGGGGCCGGTCGCGGGGTGAGCATGGCGCGGATCTGGTCCGTGGCGGCGGTGCCGCTGGCCGTGATCGTCGGGTCCGCCGTGCTCGGTGCCGCGGTCATCCTCCTCTCGGAGCCGCTGATCCCCGGCAGGCAGTTCGACCCGATGCTGTGGCTGACTGCCTATGAGGCGATGATCCAGGGCGCGATCGGCAGCCCCCAGGAGTGGGCCGCCCTGGACTTCCACTCGCTCGTGTCCACCCTGGTGAACACCGCGCCGCTCGTGTTCGGCGGCCTGGCCGTGGGCTTCGGCTTCAAGGCCGGCCTGTTCAACATCGGGGCCCAGGGCCAGTTCCTGGTGGGTGCCCTGGGCGCCGTCATCGTCGGGGTCTGGCTGCGGGACGCTCCGGTTCCGCTGGCCGTCGCCGCGGCCACCGTCGCCGGCATGGCATTCGGTGCGGCGTGGGGCTTCGTGCCGGGCTTCCTGAAGGCGTTCGCGGGCGCGCATGAGGTCGTCAGCACGATCATGATGAACTACGTGGCGATCCAGCTCCTGGCGGCGCTCGTGAGCGGCCCGCTCAAGGTCCCCAGGTCGCCGCAGGCCATCACCTTCGACGTGGGCAACGCCGCCTTCCCGGTGATCCCGTTCCTGCAGCCCAACGGGCACCTCGGGATCCTCCTCGCGCTCCTGGCGGCGGTCGGGGTCTGGTGGCTCCTCTATCGGACCACCTGGGGCTTCGAGGTGCGGGCCACCGGGGCGAGCCCGGACGCCTCGCGCTACGCGGGCATGCGCCCGCGGCTGATCACGGTCGCGACCATGACCTTCAGCGGCATGCTCGCCGGCCTG
Organism: Chloroflexota bacterium; assembly: GCA_021785115.1. The sequence goes on from JAJYGO010000002.1 coordinate 1,878, forward strand.
GCCGGCGTCTGCGTGCTCCTGGGCGTCACGAAGTCCATGACGTCCAGCTTCGGCACCACCGTGGGCTTCGACTCGATCGCGGTGGCCCTGCTCGCGCGGTCGAACCCGCTCGCGATCCTGCCCGCCGCGCTGCTGTTCGGGGGGATGCGGGCCGGAGCCGGCCTGATGCAGATCCAGGCCGAGATCCCGGCCGAGCTGGTCGACGTGATCCAGGCGGTGATCCTGCTCGCGCTCGTGACCAGTCCCGTCATCCGGCGGCTGCTCCACGCCGAGGGTCGCCGCACGCGCGGCGCCGAGTCGGTTGCCGCGTCGGTGGCCGAGGTGGAGAGCTGATGGACGTCACCCCGGTCATCAACTTCCTCTACAGCATCCCGCTCCTGGGGCTGGCGTTCGAGCTCGTCGGCTATCTCGTCGCGATCCTGCCGGGCAACTCGGCCACCGTCATGGTCCAGGCCACGCCGCTGGCCCTCGCGGCCATGACCGGCGTCATCTGCGAGCGGTCGGGCGTCGTCAACATCGGGATCGAGGGCACGATGCTGGCCTCCGCGTTCACCGCCTGGGTGGTCGGAATCGCGGTGAACCCGATCTTCGGCAACCCGGCTCCTTCGGACATCTTCGGGATCACGATCCCCCTCCTGATTGCGCTGGCCGCGGCCGTCCTGGTGGCTGTGCTCATCTCGGCCCTGCACGCGTGGATGTCCGTGACGCTCCGGGCCGACCAGATCATCAGCGGGACGATCATCAACATCGCCGCAGCCGGCGTCACGGGCTACCTCGACCAGCTGATCTCCAAGTCGTCGCCCGTGGGTGCCGGCGAGTTCGCGGCCTTCCAGCCGCCGCAGGCACTCGTCGAGCTTCCGCTCGTCGGCTGGCTGCTCAACATGTTCCTGAACCTCGGCCCGATCGCCATGTCCACGGTGTTCCTGGTCATTGGCCTCCAGATCTGGCTGTTCTGGTCCCGTTGGGGTCTTCGAACCCGTGCCGTCGGTGAGCACCCCCGGGCCGCCGAGACGCTGGGCATCGACGTCATCCGGCTGCGCTACCAGAACGTCATGATCGGCGGCGCGTTCGCGGGGCTGGCGGGAGCGTTCCTGAGCATGGAGGCGACCAACTCGTTCCAGATCGGCATGACCATCGGCCGCGGGTTCATCGCGCTGGCCGCGATGATCATGGGTCGCTGGACCCCGATCGGCGGCTTCCTCTCGGCGCTCCTGTTCGCCGTCTTCCTCGAGATCAGCCAGCTGATCAAGATCGCGCCGCCGACCGGCGACCTGGGCCAGGTCATGACCTCCGTGCCGGCCCAACTGTGGGACGCGATGCCGTACCTGCTCACGATCGTGATCCTGGCCGGCGCCGTCGGGCGCAGCATCCCGCCTGCCGCCGATGGCCAGCCATACGAGCGCGAAGCCGCAGCCTGACCGCGGCCGCCCGGACGGGGCCGGCGCCGAGCCGCTCTCAAGGCTCCCCGCTGAGCGCCGAGCCTCGAGGGCGGAAGCCTCTGATCCCCCACCGGCGTTTCCAGCCGGGCTCCGGGCGCCGCGCTGGGCGTCGCGATCGGCCGCCGCCAGTCCGCCCGCGGCCGCGTCGCGAGCGTCGTGAGCGCGTCGTCGACGCAATCGCGCGCTTCCACTAGGATCGGGCGATGTCGCCGACGCCGCCCGCCTCGCGCAGGACCACTGACCCGTACGCCACCACGCCGGCGGCGCTCGGGTTCGATCCCCTTGATCGCGCGTTCATCGCCGACCCGTACCCGGTGTACGACCGGCTGCGAGCCGACCATCCGCTGCTCTGGAACCCGGCGACGGGGCAGTGGATGGTGTCCCGCTTCGCCGACGTCAACGGGCTGCTGCGCGACCGGCGGCTGGGTCGAACCTACCTGCATGTCGCCAGCCACGCCGAGATGGGCCGCGACGAGCCGCCCGAGTGGCACGACCCGTTCTGGCGGCTGGTGCAGAGCGGGATGCTGGACCGCGAGCCGCCCGACCACACCCGGCTCCGGCGGCTGGTCTCCAAGGCGTTCACGCCGGCGACCGTGGAGGGGATGCGGCCACGGATCGAGGCGATCGTTGACCAGCTGATCGGCCGTGCCCTCGAGGCCGCCGAGTTCGACCTGATCGCGGACGTCGCCGAGCCGCTGCCGGTCACGGTCGTCGCCGAGCTGCTCGGAGTTCCCGAGGCCGATCGACACCTGCTCCGGCCGTGGTCGGCCGACATCTGCCTGATGTACGAGCTGAGCCCGTCCGAGGACAGCCAGCGTGCGGCGGTCGCGGCCAGCCTGGCGTTCGGCGGCTACCTGCGGGACCTCGCGCGCGACCGGCGCGTCCATCCGGGCGACGACCTGATCTCCGGCCTGGCGCAGGTCGCCGAGGCCGGAGACACGCTCACCGAGGACGAGCTCATCGGCACCTGTGCGCTGCTGCTCAACGCGGGCCACGAGGCTTCGGTGAACGGCACCGGGAACGCGTGGTGGACGCTGTTCCGCCACCCGGACGCGCTGGCTGCACTCCGGGCGGACCCGTCCCTGGTGCCGAGCGCGATCGAGGAGCTGCTGCGCTTCGACACGCCACTGCCGATGTTCGAGCGCTGGGTGCTCGAGGACATCGAGCTGTACGGCGTGCGCATCGAGCGGGGCGCGGAGCTTGCCCTCCAGTTCGCCTCGGCCAACCGCGATCCCGAGGGAATCGAGCGGCCAGACAGCCTGGTGCTCGATCGGCGGCCGAACCCGTACATCTCGTTCGGGGCGGGCATCCACTACTGCCTGGGCGCGCCGCTCGCCAAGCTCGAGATGGGGATCCTGTTCGACGCGCTCCTGCGACGGATGCCTGGCCTCGAGCTGGTGTCAACCCCGGTCTGGAAGCCGACGTTCGTGCTGCGCGGTCTGCAGTCGCTCCCCGTGGTGGTGGAGCGCGCTGCCGGATAATGGACGGCGGCGCTGACGTCGCCCCAGCCTTCACGCGCCCAGAGCCAACCCGGAGACCCGTCGCATGCCGATGACCCCTCGAGACCGCGTCCTCGCCGCCCTCGCCCACGAGGAGCCCGACCGGGTGCCGATCGTGGTGGGGGTCAGCAACGCGACCGGGATCAAGGCGCGACCGTATCGCGAGCTGGCCGGCATCCTGGGACTCGATCCGGGCGACGCCTACATCTACGACTGGCCGGAGCTCGGCACCGCCCTGCCGACGGAGGCCATCCTGGAGCGCCTCGGCACCGACGTCCGCCCGGTGCTCGACGCGTACCCTGCGGAGACGCTGCGACGCAACCGGGAGCGCCCGGCGCACGCCCCGTTCATCGACGACTGGGGGAGCGGGCAGGTCGAGGTCTCCGACGGCCACTGGTTCCCGGGCGTCCATCCGATGCGGGAGGCCGAGACCCTCGACGCGATCGAGCGCTATCCGTGGCCCGACATGGACGACCCGTCGCGGGTGGCGCACGTCAAAGCCGCTGCGGCGTCGCTGCGCGCCGACGGGACATACGCGATCATGGCCACCCCGTGGCTGCTGTTCCCGCTGGAGCGGGCGTTCGCGATGCAGGGCATGGACGCGTTCCTCGTCAACCTCGCGGCGGAGCCCGAGTTCGCCGAGGCGCTGTTGCGCCGGATCGCGGGCCTGTGCCGCCAGCTGATGGGCCACTTCCTCGACGAACTGGGGCCCAACGTCGACATCGTCAAGATCGGCGACGACCTGGGCTCGGAGCAGTCGCTGCTGATGTCACCGGCGATGTACCGCCGGGTCCTCAAGCCCATCCACGCCGAGTACATCGCCTTCATCCGGGAGCGGACGCCCGCCAAGGTCTTCTTCCACACCGACGGCGACGTGTTCGACCTCCTCGATGACCTGGTCGAGATCGGCGTCGACATCGTGAACCCCGTCCAGACCTCCGCGGGGCGGATGTCCGACTTGGCCGGGCTCAAGCGCCGCTACGGTGAGCGGGTCACCTTCTGCGGCGCCATCGACACCAAGCAGGTCCTGCCCAACGGGACGCCGGCCGAGGTTCGGGCCGAGGTCGGCCGGGTGATCCGCGAGCTCGGCGTCGGCGGCGGGTACATGGTGGCCGCGGTGCACACGATCATGGACGATGTGCCGGCGCAGAACATCCTGGCGATGGTCGACGCGGCTCAGGAGCTCGGGCGCTACCCGCTGCGGGGCTGACGGCTGGTCGCGAGCCGGGGGAGACCAGACGAGGGAGCGCTCGCCATCTGCGGCGGGCCCCGGTCGTCGTTGTCGGGGGCAGCCTCGCCAGCCCGACCGTTGCCCGCCACCTCGCCGACCTGCACCCGAGTTGTCGCGCTCGCGAACCGTGCCTCCGGCACCGGGAGGTGCCCCTCCCGCGCAGCGCATCAGGGCGGCGACCCCTACCTGATCGGCCGTCACGGGTTCACGCGCGACGCCCCGTTGCAGGTTGCGGTTCCATCGCGAAGAGCACCCCGCACCCCAGATTCGGGACCCCGCGGCGCCTGATTCTCGCGTACGCTAGCCGATGGCCCGGCCCCGCAGCCGAGGGGCGCCCGGGATCTATGGAGGAGTATTCCTTGCAGCTCTCGAAGCGGCTGATCGCGCTCGGCGCGACGACAGCCATCATCATCTCCGCGTGCAGCGGCTCGACGGCTTCCCCGTCGGCGTCCGCGGCAGCGACGGCCGCCTCCACGGCGCCGTCTGCGCCGGCCGCATCGACGGCCGCCTCCACGGCGCCCTCCGCGCCTGCCGCCGCCTCGACGGCGCCCTCCGCGTCCGCTGCCGCCTCCCAGAACACGAACTGGGTCGCCTGCGTTGCGTTCGACACCGGTGGTCTGGGCGACAAGGGCTTCAACGACCTCGCCAAGAAGGGGCTTGACGAGGCCCAGGCCATGGGCTTCACGACCCACTACAGCGAGGCCAAAGGCTCGACGGACTATGCCGCCAATATCCAGCGGCTCATCGACCAGGGGTGCCAGTCGATCATCGCGGTCGGGTTCAACCAGCAGGTCCCGACCCAGAACGCGGCACTCAAGAACCCGAACATCCAGTTCGCCCAGGTTGACAGCCTCTGGGACCCGAGCGGCCCTGACGGCAAGGTCGGCACCGCCGACGACGTCAAGCAGCCGCCCAACTACACAGGCCTCGACTTCCACATTGAAGAGGCCGCCATGCTCGCGGGCTACCTCGTCGGCGGCTGGAGCAAGACCGGGATCATGGGCACCTTCGGTGGCCAGCAGTTCCCCGGCGTGACCCGGTTCATGGACGGCTACTACGCCGGCATCAAGTACTGGGACCAGGAGAAGGGCGCCACCGTCAAGCTCCTCGGCTGGGACGCCGTGGCGCAGACCGGCACCTTCGTCAACGGCGACAACCCGTGGGGCGACGCGGCCAAGGGCGAGTCGCTCGCCGCTGGCTTCGTCGATCAGGGCGCTGACGTCGTCGGCCCGGTCGCCGGCTCCACCGGCAACGGCTCGATCAAGTACATGGCCTCCAAGAACCTGTGGGCGATCGGCGTGGACACCGACCAGGCCATCTCCCTGTCGCAGTTCTCCAAGGCCATCCTGACCTCGGCGCAGAAGGTCATCGACGCCGCGGTCCTCGACACGTTCAAGGCAAACGCGAACGGCGTCGTCTTCTCCGGCGGCAACTACGAGGGCACGCTCGCCAACGGCGGCGTCGCGCTCGCCCCGTTCCACGACTTCGACAGCCAGATCTCGGCCGACCTCAAGGCGGGGATCGACACGCTCAAGTCGAAGCTCGTCGACGGCAGCGTCAAGGTCGCGGACTACCTGAAGTAGCCCGAGCCTCGTCCCACCGACACAGTCTGCCCGCCCGTCCTCGGTTCGCCGGGGGCGGGCGGGCCGCAATCCGAGGGTCGAACGCCCATGCGGCTCGAGCTCCGCGACATCACCAAGCAGTTCCCGGGCGTGCTCGCCAACGACCGGATCTCCATCGCTGCCGACCGGGGCAAGGTCCTTGGGCTGCTCGGCGAGAACGGGGCCGGCAAGACGACGCTCATGAACATCCTGTCGGGCCTGTACCGGCCTGACTCGGGCGAGATCCTGATCGACGGGGAGCCGCGGCTCTTCCACGACCCGGCGCAGGCCATCGCCGCCGGCATCGGCATGGTCCACCAGCACTTCATGCTCGTGCCCGTGTTCGACGTGGTGGAGTCGGTCGCCCTCGGGGCCGAGCCGGTCAAGGGCGCGGTCGCCACCTTCGACCGGGCCACCGCGCGCGCCCGCGTCGTCGAGCTGTCCAACCAGTACGGGCTGCACGTCGACCCCGACGCCAAGATCGAGGACCTCCCGGTCGGCGTCCGCCAGCGGGTCGAGATCCTCAAGGCGCTCTACCGCCACAGCGACATCCTGGTGCTCGACGAGCCGTCCGCCGTCCTCACCCCGGGCGAGACCGAGGAGCTGTTCGGGATCATCCGCGGCCTTGCCGCGGGCGGCACCTCGATCATCTTCATCACCCACAAGCTCAACGAGGTCCTCGAGGTCGCGGACACGATCACCGTGCTGCGCCGGGGGCGCGTGGCGGGCACCGTGCTGCCGCACGAGACGAGCCGCGAGGAGCTGGCCAACCTCATGGTGGGCCGCGATGTCGAGCTGACCGTCACGCGAGGCGAGGCGCACCCGGGCGACGTGGTGCTGGAGCTCCGGGACGTCTTCGTCCGCAACGATCGGGACGAGCTGGCGGTCAAGGGGGCCAGCCTCGATGTCCGGGCCGGCGAGATCGTCGCGGTGGCGGGCGTCCAGGGGAACGGACAGACAGAGCTCGTCGAGGCGATCACCGGCCTGCGCCACATCGACTCCGGCCACATCCGCATCTCCGGCACGGTCGTGGACGAGGCGAAGCCCCGCAAGGTGGCCGACCTCGGCGTGGCGCACATTCCCGAAGACCGGATGCGCGACGGCCTCGTCAAGGCGATGACCGTCAGCGAGAACTACATCCTCGACTCGTACCATCGCCCGCCCTACAGCGCCGCCGGCCGGTTCGACCGCGAGGCGATCGCGCGCGAGGCGGCCAAGGGCGTCGAGGAGTTCGACATCCGTACGCCGTCGATCGCGACCCAGGTGGGCAGCCTGTCAGGCGGCAACCAGCAGAAGGTGATCGTGGCCCGCGAGTTCTCGCGGCCCGTCAAGCTGGTCGTCGCGGCGCAGCCGACGCGCGGTCTCGACGTCGGCTCGATCGAGTACATCCACAGGCGGATCATCGAGCAGCGCGACGCGGGCGCCGCGATCCTCATCGTCAGCACGGAGCTCGACGAGGTCCTCGCCCTCGGCGACCGCGTGGCGGTGATGTTCTCGGGGCGGATCGTGGGGGTGCTGCCGTCCGAGCAAGCGACCAAGGAGGCCGTCGGGATGCTCATGGGAGGCGTGCATTGAGCGCCCTGAAGCGACGGCTGGGGTCCCTCGCGATCCCGGTCCTGGCAGTCATCTCGGCGTTCATCGTCGGCTCGCTGTTCCTCATCTTCACCGACATCCCCGCGTTCGGGCTGTTGCCGGGCAAGCCGCTCGACTTCCTGGGGACCGCCCTCGGGCACGTCCTCGCGGCGTACGGGGCGCTCCTGACGGGCGCCTTCGGCGATCCCGCCAAGTTCGGCGACGCCCTGCGCGTCGGTACGCCCGAGGCGTGGGCGACCGCGTTCCGGCCGATCAGCGAGACGCTGGTGGCCGCGACGCCGCTGATCTTCACCGGCCTCGCGATCACGGTGTCGTTCCGGTCCGGCGTGTTCAACATCGGCGGCGACGGCCAGTTCGTCCTCGGCGCCCTGGGCGCCACCGCGACGGCCCTCCTGCTGCGCGACCTGCCGGTCCCGATCATCCTGCTCGGCGCGCTGGTCGCGGGCATCGTGTTCGGCATGATCTGGGGCTTCATCCCGGGCTTCCTCAAGGCGCGGACCGGCGCCCACGAAGTCATCACCACGATCATGCTCAACTACGTGGCGCTGCAGATCGTCCAGCTCGCGCTGCGGACGCCGTTCATGCGGCCGGCCACGGGCTCGGAGCCGATCTCCAAGGTGATCGACTTCGCCCGCGTGCCAGAGCTGATCCCGCTGCCAGGCTTGCGGCTGCACTGGGGCTTCGTCGTGGCGCTGATCGCAGCCGCCCTGGTGTCGTATTTCCTGTTCCGCACCACCAAGGGCTTCGAGCTGCGGTCGGCCGGCCTCAACCTCACCGCTGCCCGGTATGCGGGCATGAGCGCCGGGGGCTCGATCATCCTGGCGATGGTCGTGTCCGGGGCGCTGGCGGGTCTCGGCGGCGCCTTCCAGGTCATGGGCACCGTCACCCAGATGTCCAACGACGTGAACTCCGGCTACGGCTGGACCGCGATCGCGCTGG
>JAJYGO010000113.1 GCA_021785115.1 Chloroflexota bacterium
GTGGACCGCCGCCAGGTGGACCTCGGCCCGGAGGCCCGCCGGACCACTCCCGACGAGCGCCTCGTCCTGGCGGGTGAGCGTCTGAGCCTGGCACAGCACACGATCCGCATCGACGTGGGACGCCTCGATGAGTTGATGAACCTGGTGGGCGAGCTCGTCGTGCACAAGACACGCCTGCTGCGCCAGGCCCGGTTGGTCGAGGAGCGGCTCGGGCACGACGACCCGCTGGCGGCCGAGACCCAGGAGGGCGCCCAACAGTACGCGCGCATCGCCAGCCAGCTGCAGGACCAGGTCACGCGCCTGCGCATGCTGCCGATCGCCACGGTCTTCAACCGCTTCCCGCGCGTCACCCGCGATCTCGCGGTGCGCCTGGGCAAGGACGTGCAGCTGGTGATCGAAGGGCAGGAAACCGAGCTCGACCGGTCCGTACTCGAGCAGGTGGGCGACCCTCTCGGGCACCTCGTGCGCAATGCCATCGACCACGGCATCGAGCTGCCTGACGACAGGCGCGCGGCCGGGAAGCCCCCGGTGGGACGGCTCCGGCTCGCGGCCTGGCATGGTGAGGGGCGCATCACGATCGTCGTCGAGGACGACGGGCGCGGCGTCGACCCGCGCGAGGTGCGGGCCGCGGCAGTGGCCAGGGGGATGCTGTCCGAGCAGGCGGCGGCGGCGCTGACCAACGAAGCCGCCATCCAGCTGATCTTCGCACCCGGGTTCAGCACCGCCCGTGCGGTCACCGATGTGTCGGGCCGTGGCGTGGGCACGGATGTGGTGCGGACCAACATCGAGCGCCTCGGCGGGCGGGTGACCGTTCACAGCGACCTCGGTCGAGGGACCCGGTTCGAGCTGTCGTTGCCGCTGACGCTCGCCATCATGCCGGCGCTGCTGGTGCGGGCCGGCGGCCGCGTCTGTGCCTTGCCCCTGGCCGGCGTCGTGGAGATCGTGCGGGTCGACCGGTCCGCGCTCGGCTCGGTCCGTGGGCATCGGGTGGTGGTGCTGCGGGGCCGCGCGCTGCCGGTCCGTCAGCTCGCGGCAGTCCTCGACGATCGGCAGGCGGCGACGCCGCCTGCCCCGGAGGCGAACCTGGTGGTGGTGCAATCCGGGCCAGCCGCATTCGCCCTCGACGTCGACGCCCTGCTCGGCGAGCAGGAGATCGTGCTGAAGTCACTGGCCGAGCTGCCCGGATCGCGACGAGGCATCGCCGGGGCGACGGTGCTGCCGGACGGCAGCGTGGCCCTGGTCATGGATGTCGCGGCCCTGGCTGAGGTGCGGGACTTCGAACGCCAGCCGGAGGCACGGTGGGTTGCATGAACGCCATCTCGCCGACCACGCTGAACCTGCGGGACGAGGCCATCCTGGCCGCGCTGTTCCGGCGCGCGCTGCGTCAGGCCGGAGACGCAATGTTCGAGATGAGCGGCCGGGCGGTCGCCATCTCCGCCCCCGAATTCCGACGCTGCACGCCCGGCGAAGCCATCGCCCTGGCCGGTGGCCCCGACGCCCCGGTGGTCGCGGTGTACGTCAGCGTCAGCGGCGGGATCAGCGGTCACGCGTTGCTGGTGCTGCCGATCAGCGGGGCGCTCCGCCTGGCGGCCCGGCTGCTCGCCAGCCTGGCCCGGTCGCCGGAGCCTCGCGGCGCCGACGCGTTCGCCGAGCTCGATGCGCTCGCACAATCGGCCCTGCTCGAGCTGGGCAACGTGACCATCGCGGCGGCCCTGAATGCCGTGGGGGACCGCATGGGCGTGCCGGTTCATCCCAGCGTGCCGGTGCTCGTCACGGAATTCGCGGGGGCCGTCCTGGACTCCGTGCTCGTCGATCTGCTCGCTGAGTCGCACGAGGTGCTCGCCTCGCGCACGCTCTTCGTGGAGGGCGCCGACACGTTCGACGGCACGCTGCTGCTGCTTCCGCGGCCCGAGTCGCTCCGGCACCTCCTGGCCGCGATCCAGGTCGTCTGAATGGCCCTTCCGGCGATCGAGGAACGCGTGCTGGTCGCGGGGATCGGCGAATACGCCGTCAGCGACGATCCGGCGGCGGCGCTCGTCGCCTACGGGCTGGGATCCTGTGTGGCACTGGCCGCATGGGATCCGTTCGCGCGGCTAGGCGGGCTGGCGCACTTCATGCTGCCCCTGGGCGGGCCGGTCGACCCGGCCAGCCCGGTGAAGTACGTCGAGGGTGGCTTCGAGACGTTTCTGGCGGCCTTCCAGCGTACCGGCGGGGTGTCCACCCGCACGGTCTTCAAGGTCGTCGGCGGGGCGGCCACGTTGCCCACCAGCCCCGGGCTGGCCATCGGGCGCCGCAACGGCGAGGCACTGCTGGCGGCCCTGGAGCGCGCCGGCCTGCGCGTCGCGGCTCGCGAGCTGGGCGGCGCGGTGGGCCGCACCGTTCAACTGCACGTGGGCAGCGGCCGACTCCTCGTCCGGAGCGTGTCCAGCTCCCGCGAACTCTGACGGAGAGAAACCGGATGGCCAAGATCCTGGTGGTCGACGACGCGGCGTTCATGCGCATTCGGGCGGCCAGAGTGCTGACCGAGGCCGGGCACACCGTGGTCGAGGCCGAGAACGGTCAGGTCGCGGTGGAGGCCTACCTGCGCGAGCAGCCGGACTGCGTCCTGATGGACATCACGATGCCCGAGATGGACGGACTCCAGTCGCTCGACGAGATCCGGCGTCGCGATCCCGGCGCGCGCGTGGCCATGCTGACCGCCATGGGACAACAGCCCATCGTGCTCGACGCGATCAAGCGCGGCGCGCGCGACTTCGTGGTCAAGCCGTTCCAGCCCGACCGAGTGCTGGCCGCCGTCGATCGGCTGCTCGCCCAGTGACCGGCGGCGCCAGCATGGCCGCGATCCGGGTCCTCGTGGTCGACGACTCACCGTTCATGCGCCACACGGTGGCGCGGCTGATCGGCGAGGCCGACGGGATCGTCGTGGTGGGAACGGCGGGCGACGGCGAGGCGGGCCTCCGGGAGACAATGCGCCTGCATCCCGACGTCATCACGCTCGATGTCGAGATGCCAGTCCTCGACGGCCTGGGCATGCTGCGCCGTCTGATGGTGGAGTGCCCCACGCGCGTCGTCATGCTGTCGAGCCTGACCGCCGCCGGTGCCGCGGTCACACTCGACGCCCTCGCCGCGGGCGCCGTCGACTTCGTACTCAAGCCGTCCGGATCGCTCTCCGTCGACATGGTGCGGGTGCGCGACGACCTGGTCGCCAGGATCCGGGCTGCGGCGGCCATCCCCGAGGCCGCGTTCCTGGCGCACCGGCTGGCAGCTCGAAGCCGTGCCCCATCGGCGGCGGGGTGGCGCGGGGCGGCTGCGCCCGGGCCCCGCCCCGTGACGGACGGACCGGGCACCGAGCCGCCTGCCGCAAGCGGTCGGCCCGACCAGCCGGCGGTCGAGCCTGCGCGGCGGCTGGTGGTGGTGGCGTCATCCACCGGCGGGCCCGGCGCGCTCCAGGTGCTCGTCGGTGGGCTGCCCGGACGGCTCGGCGCCGCCATGCTGATCGTGCAGCACATGCCACCCCATTTCACCGCGTCGCTGGCGGCGCGCCTGGACACGCTCAGCGGCTTGCCGGTGCGGGAGGCGGCCGTCGGCGACGTGCTGGCCGAGGACCAGGTCCTGGTCGCGCCGGGCGGCACCCACCTCCTGCTCACGCCCCGCGGCCGCGTCGAGCTGGCAGCCCTCGCGCCGGTCAACGGCGTGCGTCCGGCGGCCGACGTGACGCTGCAGGCGCTGGCCCCCATCTGGGGGGAGCGGGCGCTGCTCGTGGTCCTCACCGGCATGGGCGCCGATGCCAGGGAGGGCGCGCGCGCGTTGCGGGCGCACCGCGGGACGGTCTACGCACAGGATGAGCGGACGTCGATCGTGTTCGGGATGCCGGGAGCCGTGATCGCGGCGGGACTGGCCGAGCAGGTGCTGCCCCTGCCGGAGATCCCGGCCGCGATCGCTCGGTGGTGCGGGGCCGGCGATGCCTGGGCTGGCGACGGCGAGCGCAGCGTCGCGCGTGCGGCCATGGCCCTACCCCGAGTCGGGTAATGGGTCATCCGTGCCGGGGCCCCGAACGGGGACTCGCCTGTGCTGTGCGCACGCGCGACGCTGCGGAGGACGCGAGCACGTGGCCGCAGGTGACGGGCGGGTCCGGCGGGTCCGCGCAGCCCGGCACGGTCTGCCGGCCCGATGCGCAGCGTGACGAGGGAGAGTAGCGGGCCATGCACCTGTGGTCGCGGAACACGGCACACTCTGGCACCCCTGGGCCGGTCCCCGGACCGGGCACCGGCCAGGGGTTCGGCGCTCCCACGCACGCCATCCGTGGCTGGACCGAGACCGGCAGCCTCATCGCCTTCGTCCGGGGCTGGGACCGGCCGTCCGACATTCTGAACCGGCGCGAGCCGGTCCTGGTGGAGGACGTCCGCGCCTTCGACCCGACCACCGGGAGCTCGCCGCTGTCCGTCGGCGGGACCCGGTACATCGACCCCTTCGAGTTCGACCTGCTGCTGCTGGCGGATCTGCCCGAGCCGGTGGCGGAGCGCAGCGCCGCGCGGCGCGTGCACAAGGTGCGTTACCGGGTCGAGGCCGTGGGCGGCGAATTCCGGGTCCTCGGCGTCCTGCACCTGTTCCCGGGCCAGGCGCCCGAGATGGTCCACCACCGGCTGCCGGCCCTGTTCGTGCCGCTCACCGAACCGCTGGTGCACTGGCGCGGCCATCGCGTGTCGAACCCCGCCAGGGACGTGGCGCTCATCAACCGCCACCTGATCGCCTCCATCCGGCAGGTCGATTGGGTGCGCCTCTCCGACGCGTGACCCGGCTGGGGAGCGCGGGCGGACACCGGCAGCCACGGTCCGCGCCTTCAGGCCACGCGGGCTCCGGCCGACACCTCACGCAGGAGGCGCAATGGCGCCGCCGCGCCGGCCGGAGGCGCGCAGCCTCATGGGATACCAAGGACGCGGAGACCGAACGACCATGAACGCGACCAGCGACCTGCAGATCGTCGTGTGCCAGTTGGGTGAGGAGCGCTACGGACTCGAGATCGGGAAGGTCCACGAGATCATCCGCCACCAGGCGATCACCAGCGTGCCGGGGGCGCCACCCGCCATGGAGGGCATCATCAACCTGCGGGGGCGAATCATCCCGGTGGTCGACCTGCGCACGCGCTTCGACATGGAGCGTGCGGCGCCGACCCGGGCGAGCCGCATCGTGGTGGCCGACACCGGCGGCACGCGCATGGGCCTCATCGTCGATGCGGTCAGCGAGGTGCTCACGGTGCCGGCGGACGCGATCGAACCGGCCGAGACCGTGGTCGGCGACGACACGGCGGCGCTGCGCGGGATCGCGAAGCTCGACGGGCGGCTGGTCATCCTCCTGGCCCTGGAGGGGCTGCTGGTCGATGACGGCCTGCACGACGCGACCCACGAAGTCGCGCGCCCCTCCGACGCGACCGAGGACACCGCGGATCCGCACGTCTCCACGTCCACCTCCCCCGTCCCCGTCGCGTCGCCGGCCCTCGTCGGTGCCATCTGAGCCATGGTCGCAGCGTCTGGCACGCCGTTCGTCCAGGCATCCATGCCCGAGCTGGATCCGACCGCGTACGCGCGACTGGCCGCGGAGGTGCGCGCCCTGCTGGACCTGGATCTCGCCCAGTACAAGCCTGAGCAGGTCTGGCGCCGAGTGCACGCGTTTGCGCGCGCCAACGGACTGGACGGTTGGGCGGCGCTGACCACGCGGGCGCGGCGGGAGCCGGCCTTCCGCGACCGCTTCCGGGACATGCTGACGATCAACGTGAGCGAGTTCTTTCGGAACCCGGAGGCGTGGGACTTCCTGCGGGATCACGTGTTCACGTCGCTCCTGCGCGGCCGCCTGCGCCTGCGAGCCTGGAGCGCCGGCTGTTCCATCGGCTGTGAACCGTACTCGCTGGTCATGCTCATGCAGGAGTCGGCACCCGGCGTCCTGCTCGACCTGCTCGCCACCGACATCGATCCAACGGCGCTCGAGCGCGCCCGCGCCGGCCGCTACAGCGAGGCCCAGATGATCGGCGTTTCTGCGGCCCGCCGCGCGCGCTGCTTCGTGCAGAGCGGACCGGACTGGGAAGTGCGCCCCGAGCTGCGCGTGCGCGCGCGTTTCCGCCGGCACGACCTGCTGCGGGACCCGGCCGAGAAGGGCTGCGACCTGACGATCTGCCGCAACACCGTGATCTACTTCACGGAGTCGGCCAAGACGGACCTCTTCGGTCGGCTCGCCGCGTCGCTGCGTCCCGGGGGCGTGCTGTTCATCGGGGCCACCGAGACGATCGGCGATCCCGTTCGGTTCGGGCTGCGCGCCCTGGGTCCCTCGTTCTACGAACGGACGCTGGCATGAAGGTGCAGCTGGTCAACCCGTTCTTCGATGCCGCCGCCCAGATCATCGCGCAGGAGACCAACGCCGCCGCGGCACGCGGGTCACTACGGGTCGAGGGCAATCCGTGCACCACCGAGGACGTCACCGCAGTGGTGGGAATCAGCGGGTCCGTGCGGGGCTCGATGTACCTCTCGATGTCGCGGGACACTGCGCTGGCCCTGGTCTCGCGGATGCTGGGCCAGCCGGTGGCGGACTTCGATGAGCTTGCCCAGAGCGGCATCGCGGAACTGGCGAACGTCATCGCGGGCACCGCGTCCACGACCCTTTCGACGCTGGGCCAGGAGGCCACGATCACGCCGCCCCTGATGCTGCTGGGTGCCGGGGCGTCCATCTCCTCGCTGGACCTGCAGCGCCTGGTGGTCGAGGTCCAATCCTGCGCCGGTGACATCCGAGTGCACGTCGCGTTCCGCTCGTCCTGAGCCCGGGGACACGGCAGCCCCGGTCAAGAGCCATTGATCCCGAATGACCGGCACACGGCCCGACCTTTCAGGATGGTGCCCCGGGATGGCATCTGGCCCTTGGCCGTCGGCGGCCGTATCGCGCATAGTGTCGAACTGTGCCGACCCAGCCCGCCAGCCGTCCTGTGCGGCGCGCCGTCTGCGGGCGCCGGCCGTCGGTGCCCGTGCTCGTCGTCGACGACGATGCGTACGTCCTGCGCATGCTCGAACAGGTGCTGCCGCGGCGACGCCTCCGCTTGTTGGGCGCGGCCGGGGCCGTGGCGGCCCTCGCAGTCGCGGCACGCGAGCGGCCGGCGGTGGCGATCGTCGACGTTGGCCTGCCGGATCTCGACGGATATGAGCTGGCGATCCAGCTGCGCGAGCGCCTCGCACCGCAGCCGCTCCGGATACTCCTGCTGACCGACCAGCTGCCGGACCGAGCACGGCTGGAAGCGGCGCGTCCGGACCGCGTGATCGCCAAGCCGTTCCGCCTGGCCGCGCTGCGCGAGACGGTCCTGGCGCTGGCTGAGCAGTGGCAGGCAGGCATCGACGAGGTGGCCAAGGCCGTCTCCTGACGCCGCACACCTGCGGTTCCTCCGCGGTCGCGTCAGCCGCCGGGTCGCCCCCCTGGTGTGACGCTCGTTGGACTCATGCCCCGGTCGACGATGTGCCAGACGTGGTCGAAGCGCCAGAGCTGCCCGACGAGCTCGAGCCGGAGCCGCTCGACGACGAGCCGGTGCTGGAGAAGGCGGCCACCATCCCCGTCAGCGACTGAGACTCGGTCTGCAGCTGGGCGAGCAGCGCCTCCATGTTCGCGTACTTCGTCTCGAGCATCTGCTGGTACAGGGCGTCCTGCTCCTGCTGGTCGGCCTCCTGCTGCTGGATGTCGCTGAGCTGCTGGGTGATGTCCTGCTGCGTCACGGCGAAGTAGCCAGTGGCCGGATCCGTCACGGACTGAAGCCTGGCGAGCAGCGGCTGGAGCGCGCCCGTCGCGCTGTCGAGGAGCTGCGCCACGCCCTGCGGGTTCGTGGTCAACGCCTGCTGCAGCGTGGTCTGGTCGAGCGACAGCTGATAGGTCGACCCGACCGGCTGGCCGGGCGCGCCGGTCGTGATGCCGATCGAGGCGAGCGAGTTGAGCCCGGCCGGGAGCCCGGCCACGGTTTCCGAGAGCAGCCCGTTGAGGGTCAGGGCCAGCGACGACGTCTGGTAGTCGTTGGCGAGCGGTCCCTCGGTGCCTGCCTGGCCGGGGGTACCCGGCGTCACCCCGGTCAGCGTGTTGAGGCTGCCGGTCAGGGCGTTGAAGCTGCTGATGAACGCGTTGATGGCGCCGGTGATCGTGCCCGAGTCCACGCCCACGCTGAGCGTCGTGCTCCCCGTGCCGGTCAGGCTGAGGGTGACGCCGTTGACCGCGTTGGTGACCGTGTTGCTGGCACTGCTGATGGGCTGGCCGTCCACCGTCAGCTGCGAGGCCTGGCCGATCGTCTGGGCGTTCGCCGTGCCCGGCGCCAGCCCGAGCGCCTGGGCCAGGCCGCTCGTCCCGTTCGAGTCGCCGATCGAGATGGCCGTGGGCCCGGTCGAGAGGCTCGCCAGCACCAGCCGATCGTTGGTCCGGTCGAGCGAGGCGACCACGCCCGCCCCGGCGCTGTTGATCTTGTCGGCCAGGCTGCTCAACGAATCGGACGACGTGTCATACGAGATCGCCACACCGTTGATGGTGAGGGTGCCGGTCATGGGCGTCGTCGGCAGGGCCGCGATCGAGGCCTGGTCCAGGGGCGGCGTGGTCTGCGAGACGCCGAGCAGGCTGGTGCCGGTGAGCGTGGGATCCAGCGCATTGGCGGAGAGTGTCGAGAGGCCCAGGATCGCAGCGGCATTGCTCGTGTCGCTGCCGCTGCCGAAGCTGATCGCGTGCGTGCTGGTGGCCCCGCTGATCGCGATCTGGAGCTGGTTGTTGACGACGCTCGCCGTGGCGGTGGCACCGGTGTCGCCCGCCGCCTGCATGAGTGAGGTGATGGCGTTCCCGATCCCCGTGAGCACCGACCCGAGGTTCTGGGTGGGATCGACGGTGACCGAGGCGACCTGGCCGTCCACCACCACCGAGAACTGACCGGCGGTGACGGTTCCGGGCAGGTTCAGGCTGGCGATGCTCTGCGTCCCGTCCGCGATGGCCTGCGTGATCGGCGTGCCAAGCGCCGACATGGAACGCGCGATGGTCGCCGTGGCAAGCTGCGTGACGTCGATCGCGTACTGCCCGGCAACCGTGCCGTTGGCGACCGTCGCGCTGAGGACCGCCGGGTTCGACGAAGTGCCGGTTCTGGCGGCCCCGACGCCGGAGGTCGTGAACGCCTGGACCTTGCTCAACAGGTCGCTGATCGCCGACTGCACCGTGGTGTATGCGGCCTGCTCGGACTGCAGCTGCGTGGCCTGGTTCTGGAGCTGCGTCAGCGGCTGCTGTTCCACCTGCATCAGGGCGCTGATGATGCTCGCGGTGTTCAGGCCGGAAACCACGCCGCCGAACTGGATGGATGGTGTGCTGGCCATGCTGCCTGCCTCCTGGAACCCTGCGCCCTGGGGCGCGGGAACGCGTCAGGGAAGGGGTCGGTTGCGCAGGTCCCCGACTTGAGGCGCGTGGCGGCCAGGCGGCCGGGATTCTGGCCGGCGAACCGACCGGGGGCCGGACGCTCCGCGGGCCAGCCGGCGGCGTGCCTCGGCGAGGTGGCACCCGAGCGCGAGGAGTGCTGCCGGGTCGTCGCCGAGGGTCCCCTCCAGGCGCTCGAGGACGACACGGGACACGCGCAGGTCGAGCGGTCTCCCGCTCATCGGCTGGAAGAAGCGACCGGGGCGACGAGGGGGCGCACGCTCGCCGGCCGGGGCCCGAGCACCGGGGCCGGCCGGGGCTCCCGGGCTGACCCGGAGGAAGGCTGAGCGCCCGGCTGGGCGACGACGGAGGCGCCGGTGGCGCCCGCGGACGGCTCGCGCGGCCCGACCTGGGCGGCAACCGCCTGCCAGGCAGGCAACAGGCCGCGCAGCACTTCGAGGGCCTCTTGCGTCGGGCCCGGCGTCTTGCCCATGTTGCCCGCCACCAGCCGCTCGAGGACGAACGTGTAGAGCTGTTCGAGCTGACCGGCGATGGGGCCGGCCGAGTGGTCGAGCGATGCGCGCAGGGCCGCGACGATCTCCTGGGCCCGCATCGAGGAGCGGTGGGCGGCCTCGATCTGGCCGCGTTCGAGGGCCGCGAGATGAGCCAGCCCGTGGCGGATGGCGCCCTGGTAGAGGAGGACGATCTGCTCGGCGGGGGAGGCGGTGGCGATCTGGGTGGCGCGATAGGCAGAGGCGAGCGGGGCAGTCATCTG
>JAJYGO010000287.1 GCA_021785115.1 Chloroflexota bacterium
GCCTCGCCGACGCGCCGTCGCCCGACCGGGCCGAGCGCGCCCGGGCGGCGCTGGCCGCGATGCGGCAGGCGTCCGCCGAGCGGGAGCGCCAGCGCGCCGAGCTCGAGCCGCCGCCGCCCGACCGCCGCACGCCGGTGGACCAGCTCCGCCACTGGTCCGAGTACGAGACGGTCGGCGACTGGTACGGGGCCTTCGGCGGCTACGTGCCGACCGCCGTCGCCCGGGGCGTCTCCGATCGCATGCG
Source organism: Chloroflexota bacterium (assembly GCA_021785115.1). The sequence goes on from JAJYGO010000287.1 coordinate 245, forward strand.
CGAGCGCGGCCTCACGTTCCGCGAGGCGTACGCCCAGGTGTGCGTGCGGGAGGGCCGCCTGGTCTCGGTGCACGCCGGGGACGAGCCGCCGTGCCGCGTGTGCGAGCTGCTCCACACCCCGGCCCCGGGGGCTGGCTGAGGAGGGCCCGGCAAGGCGGGCATAAGCGGCGCGGGCCACGCTTCGGGCGGCGCGGGACCGCGTCGCGCGGGCGGGGATCCGGCCCGGACCGGAACGCGCCGCGCGATACCGCCGCGCCGCCGAGCGACATCGCCGCGCGGCCCTGGCCGCCGCCGTGCGGAACTGACCCGTGCCCGGCTTGCCGCGTCTTCTCCTTCCCAGCTCCGTGCCTCGATACCAGAGGTCCTGATGACGTCTGGGCCTACGAGGCGTCTTCCGGGTCGGGCTGAAGAGCCTTGAGCGCCAGGTCAACCTCGCGCTCTATCACAACGAGTCTTCGGCGAATGCCTTCGGCCTCAGCTGACAGCGCGCGAACGGGCGCCAAGGGATCCCGACTGCAACGATCTTGGATCGTGGCCTCTAGCCCTTCGACCTTGCACCTCCGGCACTTGCGGGTGACGGGGGCGAGGCCGAACGTCGCGCGGGCAATGGGGGGAGGCGACGACGCGCGGCCCATGCCAAGGTCCCAGGGGGGCCGCGCCGAGCCACTGGCGAACCCCACCCGTCACGGTGGGCGTCCCGGGGAGGTCAAGCGTGCATAGGGGGATTACTCGGTTCTCGCTGGCGGTGGTGGCGATAGCCGCCCTGCTCGCCCTCGGGCCGCTTCCGGCGACCGCGGCTCCGTCCCGTCCGGACGACGGCCTGAATGTCGCCCTCGGAAAGCCGGCCACCGCGTCGGCCACGTGGGCTGCGCCGGGCTACGACCCCGCGATGGCCGTGGACGGGGACTACTACACGTACTGGAACTCCGGCGCTTTCGCGCCGCAGTGGATCGAGATCGACCTCGGCAGGACGTACGCGGTGACCGGCGTCGTGCTGTGGGTCACGATGCTGCCGGACGGGTACACACACCACACGGTGCTGACGAGGACGGAGCAGGGGCCGGAGTGGACGACCGCCTGGACGATCGAGGGGCCGACCGCCGACTCGCAGCGACTCGTCGCCGGGCTGACATCGCCCAGCGCCGACCCCGGCGGTCCGACCTTCGCCCGCTACATCCGCGTCGTCACCGACGCCAGCCCCTCGTGGGTCGCCTGGCGGGAGGTCGAGGTGTACGCGGACCCCAAGGCCTCCCTCTACCACGCCGACTGCGTCGTGGCGGGGAGCCTCGACGTGACGGCGGTGTTCTTCGCAGACCCGAATGCCAAGGCCGGCGGCTCCACCGGCGCGTTCCACGTCGTGGGCGACAACCGCGTCTTCCACGTCTACGCCCCCGGCACCGACAGCAAGGCAGACGACTTCTGCCACTTCACCTGGAGCGGCGGCGCCGTGCCCGGGGTCGCGTTCGACGGCACCGTGCCGCTGGAGATGGACGCGCTCGTCTTCGTCACCCCGCCGGTGGTGACCTGGGACCCGGCGAGAGACTGGCGAAACGCCCCGGCCCAGCAGAACCCGAGCGGTGACATCTTCGGGAACGATGGCGTCTGGTCATACATGAGGAGTTCCGGCTCCGGGTTCGTCCACGACCCCTCGACCTATGTGCTGCTGCCCAACTACTGGGTGGACGCGGAGCAGTGGAGCGACGAGTACGCCCTCGTCGGCCACGACTACGCGACCTCAGGGACGATCCGGATGCACCCGTCGTGGGGCCGCGTCGAAGGAATCGTCTACGACGCGATCCTCGCCTGGAGCAGCCCGGTAACTGGCCGCATCAGCGTCACGGGCGATCTGCAGCTCGGCGACCCGGCCTGCAACTACCTTGGATCGGGGATCATCTGGTCCATCGACAAGGGCTCGACCACGCTCTACCAGGCGGAGGTCGCGGCGGGCGCGGCGAGCGACTTCGCGGTGACAGTCAACGTCCGGGAGGGCGAGACGATCTACTTCGTCCAAGATCCGGGATGGGACAGCAACTGTGACACGGCGATCGTGTCCCTGAACATCTCGCAGTAGCGGTCCCCGTACTGGCAGGACGCCCCCACGCGCGCCGCGCGGCGGGGGCGTCGGTCTGCCGAGACGCCCGCACCACCCGACACCTTCCAGGTCTGGCTGGCAACGCTCGACAAGCCGGTGCTCTTCTGGCACACATCCGAGTTTGTGCCCGGGGAGGAGCCACATATCGGCGTGCTCGGGGTCATTGCCGTCGGCTGCCTCGTCTTCCAGATCTACACCCCTACTTGGGAGCCCACCCCCCCACGCCCTGGAGCCTCCCTATAGAGCCTGATCACGGATTCACCGCGGCCGCCAGTGCGATCCCGTGGACGGAGGCCGACCGCACGCGCACGCCTCACCACCGCTGCGACATTTCGCTGGGCTCTATCTCCTATCCCGTCAACGACCGCCGGACATTGCGTTGCGCGGCGGCCGCCTCGCGGCTGGCGCTGCCGGCGGTGGTCGACGCGCAGGCTCGCGGGGGGCAGGGGTCGACGGGGTTGAGTCGGCCAGGACCAGCCGCTCCCGGACGAGGCGCTCCACCTGCAGCGGCGTCCCGCCGACCGCCTCGCCGAGCGCGGCCAGCGCCTCGTCTGGCCGCCCGACGCCGCGGGCCGGATCGTGGAGGAGCGTCATGCGGACGGTGGCCCGGTCTCCGGCCGGGGGCGACACCTCGATCGAGGCCAGGAAGGGTCGCAGGTCGTAGTCCACGGTGCCCTCGCCCTTGCGCCGCTCCCGGGGCAGCGCGCGAGCGTCGAGGAGGGTCGCGGCGGCGGCTCCGAGACGGTCGGCCTGGGCAGTCATGACCTCCGCGCGGTAGACGGAGGCGGCCACTCGCCCGGGCAGCGGCGGCTCGCCGAGCCAGACGTCGTAGATATCCGTGAGGGCATAGCCGTCGGGCAGGCAGGCCTCGAGCGCCTCGCGTGCACGCCAACGCGGGACTCGATCCACGAGCCAGGTGTCGATCAGCTCCGCCTCCCCGGGGATCCCGTTCGAGAGCGGGGCGGCGATCGCCAGACGGGCTCGCGGCCGCTCGGCATCGAGTCCGGCCACCGGGAGGCCGGAGGCGACCATGGCCGCCTCCCAGTCCGCCAGCTGCTCGCGCTGCGTCCGCTCCGCGGGCAGCGCCGCTCGGCTGACCACGAGGCGCCAGCGCTGGACTGCCTCGCGGGCGACGTTAGTCCCAGTGCCGGGCGCTCGTTCGGGGGGTTCGGGGCGGGTCTGCACGCGTGTTAGTCTGCGCCCCGATGGACTCGGCCGTCCCGCGACATCGCCTCGCCCATGCTCGGAGCCGAACGGCCGCAGACCACCGCCAGTCCGCCGCGGGCTGATCCGCAGGCGGGGAGGAACCGGCACGTGAGCGTCTCGGACCCGTACAAGGTCCTCCAGGTCGATCCGGACGCGGACCGCGAGGTCATCGAGGCCGCCTACCGCCGACTGGCGCGCATGTACCACCCGGACGTCTCGTCCCACCCCGACTCCACGCAGCTGATGATCGCCATCAACCAGGCGTGGGAGCAGCTTCGGGACCCCGTCAGGCGGGCGGCCCTGGACCGAGCGCGCAAGCGCACCGCGGGCAACGCCGCGTGGGCCGCCGCCACGGCTGCGCACGCACGCGCGGCCTCTGCCTCGACGCCGAGGCAGGCGTCCGCCGAGCCCGGCCACACGCCCCCCGCCGGGCAGGCAGGAGCCCGGGACTGGTCGTTCGGGTCGATGAGCGATCCGGCCTTCGGAACGCCGAACATGACCAGCGCCTCGGGCCTGCCCGGCTGGGAGACGAGCCGCGTGCCGATCGGCGGCTTCGCGTCCGGCGCGTCCAGCCGACCCGACGGGGAGGGTGCCGCGGGACCGCCGCCGGGCCACCCCTCCGGCAGCGTCCTCAACTTCGGCCGGTTCGCGGGCTGGTCGCTGGGCGAGATCGCCCGGTTCGAGATCGAGTACCTCGAGTGGCTGGACCGGGTGCCCATCGGGCGCGTCTACCAGGGCGAGATCGACGAGCTGCTGCGAGCACGAGGGCGACGCTCCGCGCCCGGCGACCCCGACCAGGGGCGGGGCGGCCCGTTCCGCCGGCGCTGAGCTAGGCGGAGGGCGTCGTCACCACTCCGCCCGCTGTTGGCGTATGTTGATGCTCTGGAGGACGCCCAGCCCGAGCGCGATGCTCACCAGCGAGGCGCCGCCGTGGCTGATGAACGGCAGCGGGATGCCGGTGACGGGCATGATCCCCACCACCATGCCCACGTTCACGAACGTCTGGAACAGCAGCATCGACGCCACGCCCGCGCCGTAGAGCATCCCGAACGGGTCCTTCGAGCGCCACGCCGCCACCAGCACCCGCCACAGCAGCGCGATGAACAGCAGGAACACGACCACCGAGCCGATGAACCCCAGCTCCTGGGCGAGCACGGCGAACACGAAGTCGCTCTCCTGCACGGGGAGGAACTGGCCCCGGCTCTGCGTCCCGTTCGTCAGGCCCACGCCGAGCGGCCCGCCCGCCCCCACGGCGATCTGCGCCTGCGTCACCTGCCAGGCGGCGCCCTGGGTGTCGGTGGACGGGTTGAGGAAGGTCAGGATCCGCTGGCGCTGGTAGTCCTGGAGGACGTAGGTCCACACCAGCGGGATGGCGCCGAGGACGGCCATCACGCCGGCGATCAGCCACTTCAGGCTGGCGCCCGACATGAACAGCATCCCGGCCAGGATCGCCAGCAGGCACAGGGACGTGCCGAGGTCGGGCTGCATCATCACCAGGACCCAGGGCGGCACGATCAGCAGCACGGCCCCCAGGATGGAGCCGAGCGAGCCCAGCCGGCCCTCGCGATTGCCGAGGTAGGTTGCGAGCACCCCGATCATCAGGATCTTGGCCAGCTCGGAGAACTGGAAGGTGAACGGGCCGAACGCGATCCAGCGGGCGGAGCCGCCGACCCCGGTGCCGACGCCCAGCGTGAGCACCAGCAGGCCAACGTTCAGCCCGTAGAGCGGCCAGGTGAACGTCTTGATCCAGGAGTAGTCGAACGCCGTCGCCGCCAGGAACACGACGATGGCGAGCGCCGACCAGATCAGGGCGCGCTGGAACACGCCGCCGCTGGTGAGGGCCGCCTCGCCCGACTCGACGGTGTTCACGTAGGCCATCACCAGCCCGACCGCTCCGAGCAGCGCGGCATAGGTGGTGAGCTGCAGGTCGTACGCGCGCCAGACCGCGCCCACGGTCCGGCTGGACACATCGGCGAAGCGGCCCGGCTCGGCCCGCATCACGCGCATCTAGCCGCCCTGCCCAGCGAAGTTGCCCTTCTGCATCAGCTGGGGCAACAGGTAGTTGTGCTTGATGTGGAAGTGGAGCTGCAGGAAGTCCTTGGCGATCTCGGTGGCCGCGTTGCCGATCGTCTGGGCCGAATAGGCGAACGCCAGGAACATCAGCTGCGAGTTGGTCTGGGTGAAGTCCTTGGAGGTGGGGTCCTTGTTCACCCAGCCGACGAACCAGGAGTGGTAGGGCAGGCGGCCGAGCTTGTCCTTGACGCCGAACTCGGCGGTGCCGGACTTGCCGGCCACGGCAATGGGCATGTCCACGAGGTTGTACGTGTGCCGGATGAGCACCGAGTTGCGGGCGGCGACGCGCATGGCCCGGAGGTTCGCGGCTGAGACCGGCACGTTTCGGACGAGGTCCGGCTGGAAGGACTGGATCACGTTGCCGTCTGGACCGGTCACGGTCTCGACCAGCTGGGGGCGGTAGAGCTTGCCGCCGTTGGCCAGGGCCGCGTACGCGGTGATCAGCTGGATCGGGGTGACGGCGACGTAGCCCTGGCCGATGCCCGCCCAGGCGGTGTCGCCTGCGTACATCGGCTGCCCGAAGTTGGCCACCTTCCACTCGTTCGAGGGGATGATCCCGGCCGCCTCGGCCGGCAGGTCGATCCCTGTCGGCTGGCCGAAGCCGAACGCGTGCGCGTAGTAGGCGAGGCGGTCCGCGCCGAGCATCGTCGCGACCTGGTAGAAGAACGTGTCGGACGAGTTCCCGAAGCCGCAGTTGATGTCGCACATCCCCCAGCCGGCGTGGTTCCAGTCCCAGAACTTGGTGCCGGCGATCACGATGTACGGCTTGGTCGCGAGCTTCGAGGTCGGGGTGATCTTCTTGTCCTGCAGCCCGCCGCTCCCGGTGACGAGCTTGAACGTCGAGCCGGGCGGGAACTGCGACTGGACGGCGTTGTCGATCAGTGGCTGGGTCGGGTCGGTGACCAGCTTCTGGAAGTCGGCCTGGGAGATGCCCTTGGCGAACAGGTTGTCGTCGTAGGTCGGCATGCTGACCATCGCCAGGATCTCGCCCGTCTGCGGGTTCATGACGATGAACACGCCCCGCTTGAGGTCGGCCGCCTTCATGCCCCACAGGAGTGCCTCTTGGGCCTCCTTCTGCACCGTGGTGTCGATGGTGAGCGTGAGCGAGGCGCCGGGGACCGGCTGCTGGACGGTCTTCAGGACCTGGATGTCCTTGCCCGTCGCGTCGCGCTCGACCAGGTTCTCGCCGTAGGTGCCGCGCAGCGTGGACTCGAAGGTGGCCTCGAGCCCGGCCACGCCGATCGAGTCGTCGGGCAGGTAGCCGGAGGCCTGCAGCTGGGCGTACTGCGCGGCGTCGATCGGCCCCGTGTAGCCAAGGATGTGGGACATCAGCGTGCCGGTGGTGTAGTCCCGGCGGCTCTCGATGACGACCGAGACGCCCGGCAGCTGCGCGGCCGACTCGGACACGACGTCGGCGGTGTCCTTCGGGACGTCCTGCTTGATCCGGACGGGGTCGAAGCGCGAGCCCGTCGCGCTGTCGACGGTGGCCAGGATGTCGGCCGGCTGCATGTTGAGGATCGCTCCGAGGCGAGCGGCCACAGCGTCCCGCTGGTCGTACGGGAGGTCGGCGGGCGTGATCTTGACCGAATACGTCGCCACGTTGGTCACCAGCGGCCGACCCTTCCGGTCGTAGATCAGGCCACGGGGGGCGGGGATCGCGACGGTGACCGTGCTGTTGGCCTCGGCCTGCGCGGCATAGGTGCGGCCGTTCGTGATCTGCAGGTAGCCGAGGCGCAGGGTGAGCAGGCTGAACACCAGCACCGTCACAAGCCCGAAGGCAACGAACCGGATCGGGCGGCGATCTCGCTCGCGGTGCTGGAGCAGGTACGGCTCGCTCACCAATCCAGGCGCTCCGAATCGGGGCGGCGCATCACGACCGTGACCGCCAGCGGCCCGACGAGCGCCGCCAGCACCGTGGAGTAGATCGCGGAGGGCAGGACGAAGTCGGTGGCGCCGTCCGGCACGTGCGCACCATTGAGCATCGAAGTCACGAGCAGCAGCAGCATCGAGTAGACCAGGCTGGCGACCGCGGTCGCCGCCACAGGGGCGACGATCCGGGCGCGGCGGAGGGCAGTCCCGACGATGGACGCCACCCCGATGGCGATCAACAGGCTGAAGGCGGAGGCGCCGAGCGGACGCTGGCTGAGGGTGTCCAGGGCCAGCCCACCCACGAACGCCCAGGTGAGACCGGCCTCGAGGCCACCCACGACGGTCCAGATGGCCCCGAACACGAGGACGGGCTGAAGCGCTGCGTCCCCGATCTGGATGTACGGGACGATGGTGAATTCAGCGAGCGCGGCCGCCACGGCGAGCGCCGCGGCGATGATGAGTTGCATATTGGCGGTCGAACCTCGGCTGACGGGCCGACGGTCGGGTGCAGGCGATGGCGACCGCGACGACGGAATGGCAGCGTGGAGCTCTGTCGGAGTATCCCACGCCCCTCCCCGCGCGGCAATTGCCGCAGGGTGAAGAACTCCCAACGTTAGGGCCGCGGAACGACGGGCCGTGCTCGGGGCGGCGCGCCGGGCCTATGTGCCGAGGGCGATCCCACAGGCTGGCGGGTCTCGCCACAGGCAGGCCGCCGCAAGGCTCGGGAGCGCCTTGCCACTCGCTCACGGACTGCCGCCCACTCGGCCGGCCGCGGCTCGGGAGCGCAGCTCACAGCCCGCACGAGGAGACCGGCTCGGGGCCGGAATTGTTTCACGTGCAACACCGCGACGGCGGTTCCGGCGCCCGCTCGATGAGGCTCCGATAAGGGCCTCAGAGCATCATCCGGCCCAGCCCGCCGAAGCCGGTCGAGAGCGCTCCGATGCTAGAATTCTGGGGTCGATCATGATCGTTCAGGGAGGTTGCGTGGGCCAGACGATCGCCTGTACCAATCAGAAGGGCGGCGTCGGGAAGACCACCACGGTGGTGAACCTCGCAACCTACTTGGCCCTCCTCGGTGACCGCGTCCTCGTCATCGACCTCGACCCCCAGGGCAATGCCACCAGCGGATTCGGCGTCGCCCGGTCCTCCCTCACCGGCTCCGTCTACGACGCGCTCGTGGACGGGCGGCCGCTCGCAGAGCTGCACGTCCCCACGCCGGTCGAGAACCTCCGCCTCGTGCCCTCGTCCATTGCCCTCGCTGGCCTTGAGATCGAGCTCGCCGACGAGGATGGCCGGGAGCGCCGGCTCGCCGAGGCGCTGCGCGACGAGGCGGACGCCTGGGACTGGGTGTTCGTCGACTGCCCGCCGTCACTCGGCCTGCTGACCGTCAACGCCCTCACCGGCGTCCGACAGGTCATGGTCCCGATCCAGTGCGAGTACTACGCGCTCGAGGGCCTGACGCAGCTGATCGCCACGATCAACCTCGTCCGCGACCACCTCAATCCGGACCTCGCCATCGCGGGCGTGGTGCTCACGATGTTCGATGCCCGTACCAACCTCTCCACCGAAGTCGCCGAGGAGGTCCGCCGACACCTCCGCGACGCGGTGTTCGGCACCGTCATCCCGCGCAGCGTCCGCCTGTCGGAGGCCCCCAGCCACGGCCTCCCGATCGCGCTCTACCGCCCCGACTCGAAGGGCGCCGAGGCGTATGCGAGCCTCGCCGACGAGCTCCGTGCCCGGCAGTCAACCGGAGCGAACCTGCCGCCGGCCCGCCCGTCGGACGGCGTCGCCACCGGGGCCGTCGCATGAGCGCTCGCGCCCAGCGGAGCAGCTCCGCGCTGGGTCGGGGGCTGTCGTCGCTGATCCCGCAGCGGGCCGTCTCGGACGCGGCGGTGGTCGAGGTGCCGCTCGCCCAGGTCCGCCCGAACCCGTACCAGCCTCGGCGCCACATCGACGACCTCGGACTGCAGGAGCTCGCCGACAGCATCCGCGAGCACGGCGTCCTGCAGCCGATCCTCGTGACCGAGACGCTCGACGGGTACCAGCTCATCGCCGGCGAGCGGCGCGTGCGCGCCTCGCGCATCGCGGGGCTGGAGCGGATCCCCGCGCTCGTCCGACAGCTCGTCGACCGCGACCAGCTCGAGGTTGCCCTCGTCGAGAACGTGCAGCGAGCCGACCTCGACCCGATCGAGGAGGCGCTGGCCTACCGCCAGCTGATCGACGAGTTCGGGCTGACCCAGGAGCTCGTGAGCGCCCGGGTCGGCAAGGCCCGCGCGACCGTGGCGAACACGCTGCGGCTGCTCGACCTCCACACGGCCGTGCAGGGGGCCATCGTTGACGGCCGGATCACAGAAGGCCACGGACGCGCGCTCGCTGGCCTGCCCCTCGACGGACAGGCACAGGTACTCGGGACGGTGGTTCGCCAGGCGATGTCGGTTCGCCAGACCGAGGAGCTCGTCCGGCGCCTCCGCGAGCCGAAGCCGGACCCGGTGCCGACCGCTGCGGCGCCTCGTCTCGACCCGGACCTCGAGCGCGTCGAGAGCCACCTGCGCGAGCGCCTGGGCACCAAGGTGAGCCTCAGCCGCTCGAGGGTCGGCGGCAAGATCGTCATCGAGTACTACAGCGACGACGAGCTGAACCGGCT
>JAJYGO010000253.1 GCA_021785115.1 Chloroflexota bacterium
CGGCGCGCCGCCTGCTCCTCGCCGACAACCCGGCGGACGAGCAGGGCCATCCGCGGGGTCTCGAACAGGCTGAACCCGACGCCCACCTCCGAGAGCGCCTCGCGCCCCATGCCGCGGAAGAGCCCGCGGGTGGCGACGAGGCACATCTCGTCATAGAGCTCGGGCCAGCCAACGCGCCGGCGCTGGTAGCAGAACCGCACGAATGCTTCGGCCTCCGGGGTGGTGGCGGGTACGACAACAGCGGTTCCAGCGGGCAGCATGAAGAAGAAACCCTCCCAGGATCTGGAAAGTTCGCGCGGGCCGTGACGGGCGAATAGCTGGGCCCCGTACACCGGTCAGATGAGTGCTGGGCTCGGTCGCGGCCCCCTTGCCGAGGCTCCCCGGGCGGCGACTCTGCGAATCCTACGGGTCATCGGGCCTCGGCGGAAGGGCCTTCTCCACGATGTTTCCCACCGACTTGTCCACAGGGTTCGGCAGCTGGTGGACATACGCGGCAGGTGTCCTGAAGTCTGTGGATCCTGCCTCTTGACGAGCCATTCCGGCGCCCTCAGGTCCCGCCGCTCGGCACTTGGGGATGGCCCTAGGGTCGCGCCTCGTCCCTGAGCTCGAGGCCCAGGCCCGGGCGCCCCGACACCTGCCAGACCTTGTCCTGCCCGATCTCGAGGCCGCTCACCGGGTCGTCTGCGAGGAGCAGACAGCCGTCGAGGTCCACCCAGTCCGCGAGCGGCGAGACCGCGGCCGAGGCGGCGATCACGATCGACGTCTCCTCCATGCAGCCGAGGAACGTCCGGAACCCCAGCTCACGCGCCCGCTGGAGCATCCGCCTCGCTGGCCCCACGCCGCCGACCTTCGCGAGCTTCACGTTCACGCCCGCGACCACCCCGACAAGCGCATCGAGGTCCTCGATCGTCACCGCGCTCTCGTCCGCCACGATGGGCAACGGCGAGCGTGCCTGGAGCTCGCGCAGGAGGTCCAGGCGACGGGCCGGGAACGGCTGCTCGATGAGCACCACCCCCATGCGCTCCAGGGCCGGCAGCAGATCCGTGGCGCCCTCGAGCGTCCAGCCCGTGTTGGCGTCCACACGGATCGGCCCCGCGTACACGCGGCGCACCGCCTCGAGCGTGGCGAGGTCGCTCGGGCCGCCCATCTTGATCTTGAGCGCCGGGAAGTCGGCTGCGCGCCGGGCCCGCTCGGCGACGACATCAGGCGTGTCGATGCCGAGCGTGAAGTCCGTGGGCGGGCGCTCGGCGGGCATCTCGAGCAGCTCGCGGACCGAGACGCCCAGGCGCTTGCCGACAAGGTCGTGGAGCGCGATGTCGACGGCGCACTTGGCCGCCCCGTGGTGCGCCAGCTCGGCATCCATCAGGTCGGCCGCGGCCGCCAGGGCTGCGCGCGCCTCGCCCAGGCTGCCGCGCAGGCCCTCGGCCACCGGCTCGATCGCCGCCAGCAGCAGCGGTGCCACCGCCCGCATCGTCTCGGGCGTGTCGCCGTAGTAGGCGTCCGGGTAGCCCTCGCCGAGACCCACCAGGCCGTCCCGCGAGTCAGCCTCGTCGCGCAACTCGGCCACGACCGTCGTGATCCGGCGGCCCTCCCCAGGCGCCGCCCGGGCGATGACGAACGGGTCGCGGAGCGCCAGCTCCAGAGTCCGGAACCGGATCGCGAACGTCATGCCGCGGACGCCTCGCCCCGACCGTCGTTCTCCACCACCCACGGCAGTGCGTCCGTGGCCGCGGCGATGCGCGCCCAGAGCGACTCGCCGCCGAACCGGACGGGGTCGTCGGTGGGCAGGCCCGTCTCCGCGGCAACCGAGGCGATCACCCGCCGGGCGTCGGCCTCGTCGGTGATCCGCGACGTGTTGAGCGCGACCGCCACCACCTTCGACGGCGCGACGAGGCCGGCCACCTCCTCGTGGACGCGGATGAAGTCCGGCAGGGGCTTGAGCGGGAACTTGCGGTCCGGCACGTGGTCCCAGTCGTGCTCGTCGAGGCCCGGCATGTGGACGAGGACCATCGCCTGGGGCGTGAACCCGTGGATCAGGCCCAGGGTGACCGAGCTGTAGGCCGGGTGATCGAGCGAGCCCTGGCCCTCTACGAGCAGCCAGTCGCCGCGCCGCTCGCCCTCCTCGCTCAGCCACTCGCAGGTGCCCTGGACAAAGTCCGAGATCACGCGGTCCACCGCCACGCCCCAGCCCTCGATCATCATGCCGGTCTGGCCGGTGGCCACGAACGAGGCCGACCGGCCGCTCGCGACGGCCGCCCGGCGCAGCTCGAGCGCCACGGACATCTTGCCGATCGCGCAGTCGGTGCCGACCGTGAGGATCACCCGCTTGCCGGGTTCGTGGAGCCGACCGAGCGACGTCTCCATCCGATCCGGCGCCCGGCGGTAGTCGATGAGGCGCACGCCGGCGGACCGGGCCGCGTCCGCGAACTCCGGGTCGTCGCCGAGCAGCGTGTGCAGGCCGGAATGGATGTCCAGGCCCGAGCGGATGGCCGCGAGGATGACGGCGCGCCACTCGTCGGGCAGCTTGCCGCCGGTTGGCGCGATGCCGATGAGCAGGCCGTTCGCGCGGGGCAGGAACCCGAGCGCATCCGAGAGCGAGGCGACGATCGGGATGTCGTACCGACCGCTGTCCCCCAGCCACTCGCGGACGTTGCGCCCGGCCTGGGTCGAATCGACGACCGCGAGCACCTTGTCCTGGCCGAACCGGATCACGCCCATGGCGGTCTTGCCGTGGTGGTAGCCGAAGTTGCCCTCGGCGAGGATCACGAGGCGGCGCTCAGCAGTCGGCGGCATCAGGGGGTCATCCAGTGCTGTGTATGGACGCCGAGGAGTCTATCGGCAATCGACAGCCGATCGGCGGCCTGGTGCGGCGGCCGGAAAGGCAACGCCCCCGGGGCGGACCGGGGGCGTCGAGGGGAAGCACTGGTACCGCATATCGGATTCGAACCGATGATCTCCGCCTTGAGAGGGCGGTGTCCTGGGCCTCTAGACGAATGCGGCGAGGCTCTGGCCGATTGCTCGACCGGCCGCGCAGGATAGCAGCGATCGTGCGCAGCCCGCAACCGCGTGCCCCCGGCGGCCGGGCCTCGTCCCCGGTCCCTCCACCGGAGCGCCGTTTCCTCAACACGCCCCAGGCGGGGGCTTGTACGCGTGACCCTTCCCGGACGCGCCCAGTGGGCGCGTCCGGGAAGGCTCGATGCCTCGATACGCCCGGGGAGGATGGCGTGGACACCGCCTTCGCGTACCACGCCTGGCAGGCGGGGGCAGCAACGCGTGTCCGACGCCGCCCATCCGGCACGGTGTGCGCCCGCGGCCGGCAGGACGCGCCAGCTCGTGGCGCGCCGCGGCGTGAGCAGCGCGGCCGCTGGTGCCAGTCCGAGCCCGGTTACAGCCGGTGCTGCTCCAGGAACGCGCGCAGCGTGTCGGCCACCTGGAGGTAGCTCTGCTCGCCCAGGAGCAGGCCGTAGTGGGAATGCGCGCCGAAGGGCTCGTAGGGCGCGTCCAGCCACTCAGCGAGGCGCTCGACCTCCGGCTCGGGGACGAACGTGTCCAGCCCGCCGCCGATGACCATGCGCGGGACGTCCGGAAGCGACGCGCGGTCGACGGGCACGCCCTGGAGGACCTGGCGCCGTGCCGGCCCGGACTCGAACGCCTTCTGGCCCAGGAGGTGCTGGATCCGCACCACGTCGGCGACGGTGAGGTCGCGCTGCTCGCGGATCAGCTTCTCGGGCAGCATCTCCCAGCCCAGCTCGGCGCGCCCCCAGGCATCGGGCACCTCGCGCACGACGTGGGGGCGGGCGGGCTCGCGAATCTCGCGCGGGGCCTCGGGCGCGATGAGCACGTACGCGGACACCGGCGCGCGCTCGAGCGCCTTGAGCACCAGCAGGCCGCCCAGCCCGTGGCCCACCGCAACCGAGTTCGGCCCGAGCCGCTCGAGGGCCGCGATCACGTCCTCGGTGTACGACTCGATCGTCAGGGACGCGGGGTCGGCGGTCTGGCTCCAGTAGTGGTTGCGCAGGTTGAGCGCGTGGCCCTCCCACCCGCGCGCGGCGAAGTGGTGGAGATAGCGCTCCCAGACCCACGAGCCACCGAGCACGCCGTGCACGAACAGCAGCGGCTTGCGGCGCGAGCGGCGCTCCGGCAGCCACGACTCCACGTAGAGGCCTCGGTCGGGCAGCTCGAACTCGTCCTTGCGCACGGGGCGGCCGCCGGAGCTGGGGCGGCCGAGGTTGCGATCGCTGGACGTGGAGAGGTCATTCATCGGGCGGTCGCTACCACTCATGGGGATTGAGGAGCAGCCCTGTGAGGGCTTTCGGATAGAAGTAGGTGGACTTCTGCGGCATCACGTCGCCGTCGCGGGCGACCGCGAGGATGCTCGCGACTGGCGTGGGCTCGAGCAGGAACGCCGCGTCCACCCCGTCGTCGCCCGACGCGACGACCGCCGCCGCCTCGGCCGCCGACTTCGTGTAGGCGATGCGCTGCCCCCCGGCGACAGCAGTGGCGTCGATGCTCAGGAGCGCCTCGAGCGCGCTGCCGAGGAGCGACACGTCGAGTGCCCGGACCGCCGGGCCGCCCTGGGCCGGGAGCGCGGCGAAGGCCTCGCGGCGCGCCGTGAGCAGCCACGCCCCCTGGCGGGTGACCAGTCCCAAGCGCCCCGCCCCGCCCGACAGCCCGCCGGCAGCCTCGAACCGCTCGACCAGCGCCCCGCGGCTCGTGGCCTCGACCAGGAACAGGGCGGGCAGCCCCTCCGCCAGGCGCGCCAGCCCCGCCTCGCCCAGCCCACGCACCAGGCGGTGGGTGGGGAGCACGGTGAGCGCGTCGGCGGCGTCCAGGAAGAGCATCAGCAGGAAGTCGAAGGCCGGGTCCGTCTCGGACGAGTTGACGCGCCGCTCGTCGCGGTAGCGGATCGCGGTCTCGTAGCGGTGGTGGCCGTCGGCGATGAACACCGGGCCCTCGGAGGCAGCGGCGAGCATCGCCTCGGCGAGGCCGCCCGGCTCGGCGGCGACGACCCACAGGCGGTGGCGCACGCCGTCGTCATCAACGACATCGGTGACGGGCGCCCCCGCGACCACCTTCGCCAGGGCATCCGCCGCGCCCCGCGCAGGGTCCTCGAACAGGCCCACGACGGGCGAGGTGTTCATGCCCGTCGCGCGGAGCAGCCGGTAGCGGTCCTCCTTGGGCGCCGACAGGGTGCGCTCGTGCGGCAGCACCGACGAACCGGGCCCGAACGGCTCGATGCGGAGGCGGGCGAAGAAGCCGCGCTGGGTCCGTTCCAGCGTGGTGCCGGGCACGCGGTACACCTGCTCGTAGACGTAGACGCTGGGGCGGGGATCCCGCCGCAGGGTCCCGTCAGAGCGCCATTCCGCAACCGTGCGCGCCACCCGGCGATAGCGCTCGTCGGGCTCCTCGCCCGGCTGCGACGTTGGCAGGTCCAGCCGGACGGCGTTCCGCGGATGCCTCGCCAGCAGGAGTTCGTGGAGGGCCGGGCCGATCACGTCGTAGGGCGGGGCGACCAGCCGCGCGGGGTCGCCGGCAACCTCGGGGTCGTAGCGGAGCGCGCGGAACGGGCGGATGTCGGGCACGGATTCCTCGGGCGACGCTCGGGCACGGCCAAACGGCATCGGCCGGGCCCGGGAGCCCGTGCATCGTACGGCAGGCCGCCCCGAACGGCCAACCGGGACCCTCGGGCGGGATGGCCGTGCCCTACGATAGCGGCAGGTCGGACGGCCAGATCACCGCGGCGGCCGAGGGGGAGCGCATGCAACATCCGATGGGGCTGGCACGTCAGGGGCGGCACGCACGACCGAACCCCCATCGAGGACGCCCCGTGCCCAACCGTCCCCGTCACGCTCCCGGCTCCGTGATGCACGCCCCTCGCCGCGTTCATTAGCGCGCCGGACCAGCCCGCCGCACCCATCGTCGAGTCGACGCCTGCTCCCGACGCCTCCGGCACGCCTGACGACACGATCGCCCGCCTCCGCGACGCCAAGCGGCGAGGCCGGGCCTGACTGGACCTTACGCCGCCCCTTACCCCCGACGTTGGGGGTGTCGGCCGCGGCCACGCGACTGGCACAATCGCGAAGCCCCCATCGAGCGCGTTCCCGTCGAAGGAGAGTTGATGGCCTGGAACCAAGTGAGGGGGATCGCTCGCCGATGTGCGGCGATCCTCGGCGCCACGCTGCTCGTCGCGACCCTCGCGCCACTGCCCATGTCCGCGGCGCAGACCGGCCTCGCGACGGGCGGCCACCGCCTCGCCCAGAAGGTCGTCTCGACCACCGGTCACGTCGACGCCACCGCCGCCTCGCGCCTGCCGAGGCGGATCGTGCCGGCCTCGCGCCAGCTGCCCGCTCGCCCTCGCCCGGCACGCATCGCCGGGGCCGCCATCAAGTCCGGACGCTCCGCGCGCACGGCCAGCCCGAGCGTGGTCGCCATCCCGCCCCTCTCGATCACCCACGTGACGCGGACGCAGGGCCAGCATGACGTCGATCTCCAGCCGCCCGACCCGTGGGTGGTGGCCAATGCCTCGTACGTCATCAGCACGAGCAACGGCCAGGCGCGGGTCATGAACCGCGACAACGTGACGCTCGCCACGATCCCCACGTACGCCCTGTTCGCCACCGACCAGTTCCACTACGACTCGGATCCGCGGATCCTCTGGGATGCCGCGCACGCCCGGTGGATCGGCGTCGTGGTGACCTACGACGACCCGACGTACGCCGACACCTCGCTGACCCTCGCGGTCTCCGACAGCGCCAACCCGCTCGGCACGTGGACGACGCACCGCTTCGCCTACGGGGCCGTGCTGCCCGACTACCCGGGCATCTCCTCGTCCAGCGACAAGGTGGTCCTGACCTCGAACCTGTACGGAAACCTGGCGACGGACCCCCTCGGGACGCCGGAGGGCACCGCCGTCCTGGCCGCGTCGTGGAGCTCGCTGCTCGCAGGGTCGACGGTCGCCGGCTTCCGGTACACCTATCCTGCCGACGACTTCGGCCTCCGCCCGGCGCGCGACGCCGGCGCGCCCGAGGCGGACGTCCCGCTGATCTTCGAGAATGCCACCTCAGGCGACCTCACCTACGTCCGGCTGACTGGCGCCGCGTCCTCGGCGACGCTGACCGGCGAGACCGACCTGGGCATCCCCAACGGTCCCGCCCTCGACAACGCGCCCCGCCAGCCGGGCGGCACCATCGGCGACGCGGCCAACAACCCCGTCGACAGCCGCATCCCAGACGTCGCCTACCGCGGCGATTCGCTCTACTTCGCGCGGACCTCGCAGTACAAGTGGGACGGCGTCAACACCGACCTGGTGGTCGAGGAGTTCGTGGTCTCCATCTCGTCCCTCGCCACGACCCCAGTCGTCCACGTCAACCGCTGGGGCAACGTCGGCGAGGACTACTGGATGCCGGGCATCGGGATCACGAGCGGCGGCGGGTTCCTCCTGAGCTACACGCGCTCGAGTCCCACGGTCGCGCCCGAGGCATGGGCCGCGGGCTCGCTCGACGGGGTCACCTACACGGACGCCTCGATGATCGCCGGGAGCACCGCCGCGTACGCCGACGACCGTTGGGGCGACTTCATGGCGATCACGCCCGACCCTGGCGGCACCATGAGCGCCTGGGCCGCCACCGAGGTCGCGAACTCGGACGGCTCGTGGCAGGAGGTCATCGGCCGGCTGGTCCTCGACAACATCGCGCCGTCGGCCCCCTCGACCCCCAACGAGACGCTGGTCGCCGGCTCCACGCTGGGCGCCAAGACCCTGCCGATCAGGGTCTCGTGGGCGGCGGCACGGGACCCGGAGAGCAGCGTCCAGCGCTATGCCCTCCAGGACGAGTACGACCTGGTCATCACGCAGGGCACGTCGGTGACGCGCAGCCACCCGTTCGCGCGCTACGGCTGGGGGCCCAACGTGAGGGACGACTGGCAGGTCGGCGCCTACGATGACGGCGGGAACAGCACGTTCTCGGCTTGGAGCGCAACCCTGTCGCCCATCGTGTTCGAGCAGTCCCTCTCGTACACCAAGTACAGCTCCGGCTGGTACACCGCCCGGAGCACCGCCTATTCAGGCGGGAGCGCGAAGTACTCGACCAGGTCGGGCGCCTATGCGTCGTTCAGGATGAGCGGCCGCAACTTCGCCTGGGTGAGCTACAAGTCCTCGACGCGGGGCAAGGCGAAGGTCTACGTGGACGGCGTCTACCGGGCGACGATCACGCTCAAGAGCTCGACCTCGAAGGCGCGCAACCTGGTCTACGCGATCAACTACGGCGCCCGCGGCACCCACACGATCAAGGTCGTGGTGGTGAGCGGCCGCGTGGACGTCGACGCGTTCGTCGTCCTCCGCTAGGCAGGACACCCCAAAGGGGCCGGGCCGCGAGGCTCGGCCCCTTCTTGGTGCCCGACGCCCGCCATCGTCCCATCCGATGGGTCCTGTCCGGGTACTGGCCCCAACCGCACAAGAGCCCACCCTAACCGACGGTACCGCGGGTCCGGTCACAGGGTCATGGATGACGACCGGGCGGTCGATCCGGTGCGTCCGCGCGCCGATGCTGCGGGCATGGAACCGATCCGTCGCCACCGCCGCGCCATCTCGACGGCCCTCGCCCTGCTCCTCGCCGTCGAGTCCATCACCGTCGTCTCGGTCGCCGCGGTCAGCGCGCTGACCGCGGAGCGCAGTGCCGCGCATGCACTTCCCAGCACGCCCCCCGCCGGCGAGGTGCTGGCCGAGGCCGGCACCGTCGACCAGGCCTGGGAACCCGCCGCCGTCACCCCGACCGCGAGCCCCGCCCCGTCGACCGTCGTCGCGCCGGAGCCGCTCCTGGACCCGCGTCCCTACGTGCAGTCGCTGGCGCAGGTCACGCCTGCCGCGACGCCGAGCTCGACGGCGACCCCCAAGCCGAGCGCGTCGCCCAAGCCCAACGCCACGGCGAAGCCCGCGACAGCGACCACCAGGACCACGAGCTCGAAGCCGAAGGCCGTGGCGTACGTGGGGCGGAACCGGCTGTGGATGCCGACGCTGGGCGTCAGCCAGTCGGTGTCGTTCTTCTCGTGCACCCGCTCAGCCCCGCCCGACAACTACGTCTACCGCTGGGGCTGCGCGGGCAACAACAACGTCTACCTGCTCGGACACGCGTATGGCGTGTTCAAGCCGCTTCACGACGCATACCTCAACGGGCGGCTGGCCAAGGGGATGCGCGTGTACTACGCCGACGGCTCGGGCAGGGTGCACGGCTACAGCGTCCAGTGGTGGAAGCTGACCAGGCCCACCACCGACGCCAGTTGGGCCTGGGCGGCCCAGCCCGTCCCCTCGATGACGCTCCAGACCTGCGTGGGCGCCAACAGCCAGTACCGCCTGATGGTGCGGCTCGTCCAGATCAGCTGAGCCGCCGCGGGCAGGCGGAGCACGACCGTGGGATCAGCTCGGTCCCCGGCCGGACGGCCCCCCGGCGGACAGGCCCACGGCGGTTTGGCCCGGATCCTGCTAGCCTCCTCGCCGCATGCCTGACGCTTCGCCTGCCTCCCCCGAGCCCGCCCTCCGCCACGCCATCCTGGTCCACCTGCGCCGGAGCGGGGCCGGTTCGCCCGACACGATCGCCGCGGCGATCGGGGCGAGCCGCAGCGGCGTGGCGCAGCAGCTCCGGGCGCTCGAGGGTGCCGGCCTCGTCACGCGCACGGCGGTCCGCCACGGCGTCGGCCGTCCCCGCCACCTCTACGACGTCACCGACGAGGCCCAGGGCCTCTTCCCGTCGAACTACGAGGGACTGGCAAGCGGGCTGGTCGCCGCCATCGTCGAGCTCGGTGGCGACCAGCTGCTCGACGAGGTGATGACGGCGCGCAGCCGCCAGGCCGGGGCCGCGCTGCGGGAGGCGCTTGCGGCCGCCCTGCCGCCGGACGCCCCGCTGGCCGATCGCGTCCGGGAACTGGCTCGCCTCCAGGACGGCCTGGGCTATCTCGCCGAGGCGCAGGTCGACGGGGAGGACGGGGCGGTCCGACTGGTCCAGCACAACTGCGCCGTCCACGACATCGCGAGGGCGAACGGCTCCGCCTGCCGGGCCGAGCTGGCGATGTTCCGCGACCTGCTGGGTCCCGGCGTCGAGCGCGAGTGCCACATCCTCGAC